>NZ_WIBH01000124.1:0-211 GCF_009495795.1 Flavobacterium sp. LMO6
GGTGTAGTAATCTTTTGGCACATCTTGATACACACTTCTATACAATTGCTTATGCTCGAAGAATAATACGGGATTTGGATCGTTAATAGCGGTATTTAATAAACCTTTGGCATCATAAGGAAATGCTGGATACACCACTTTCAATCCCGGAGTTTTAGTAAACCAAGCTTCGTTAGTTTGTGAATGGAAAGGTCCATTCACAAACTAACGA
>NZ_WIBH01000125.1:0-211 GCF_009495795.1 Flavobacterium sp. LMO6
ATTACTCCTGCAACTCCTACTGTTGGTCCTGCTGGTGTAAAGGCATACGTATTAGTTGCACTGTAATTTGATATTGTAGAACTTCCTGCAGCAGAACAACTAGCGGCAACTGATGTGATAGTTGGTGTTACTGGCGTTGGTAATTGCGCTGCATTACTAAAACTTGCTGATGCTACTGAAGTACATCCACCATTGGTTGCTGTTACTGTAT
>NZ_WIBH01000126.1:0-210 GCF_009495795.1 Flavobacterium sp. LMO6
GCCCATACCCATGTATACGATGTTTGTCAGGGGCGCATCGTAGTTTTCTTTGGCCTGCCGGTCGATAGCCACCACCTGATCGTAGATTTCGGCCGCATCAAGGTTGCGCTTCCGATCCATGTAACCCGTTGCGCAGAACTTACATGTGAGCGAGCAGCCCACTTGGCTCGATACACAGGCAGTCATTCGGTCATGCGGTCCGTCGTCACG
>NZ_WIBH01000127.1:0-209 GCF_009495795.1 Flavobacterium sp. LMO6
GCTCAATACCTGCCTGGGCAAACAGCTTTTCCTGCCGGTACAGCGGCAGGCCATAGTGCATTTTGCTGCTGATGATTTGGGCCAGAAGGCTCGGTGTTGCCATGCTTTTGGGGATAATCGAAGGCACCACATCAGCAATTTGGATGGATACTGTCGTACCTTGATTTTCGCATGCCCGGCAGCTGTATTTGGGGCGGATGTTTTTAATC
>NZ_WIBH01000128.1:0-209 GCF_009495795.1 Flavobacterium sp. LMO6
ACCTGAACTTCAAAGCGGTGGCGTTAATTAAAATGGGGCGAGCTGAGCCAGCAGCTTCTCTATTGCAGCTTGTATTGCAAATTCAGCCTGATCATCTGGCCGCGCAGGTTAATCTGTCACGACTACAAATTGATCAAGGTAACTATGCTATTGCTATTATCGCCTTGCAACCACTGGTGCTGGCAAATCCACAGCACAAAGTGGCAGTA
>NZ_WIBH01000129.1:0-209 GCF_009495795.1 Flavobacterium sp. LMO6
ATCCGTTAGCGTCTGTAACAGTACAAGTCCATGTTCCTGCGGTTAAGCCAGTAACTGAAGTTGTTCCATCACCTGTTGGATTACCTGGTGTCCAGTTATATGTATAAGGTCCAGATCCACCTGTTGGTGTATTTACAGCTGCAGCTCCAGTTGCTCCACCATTACAAGCAATGTTTGTTTGTGATGCTGGTGTTAACGAAAGTGCAGTT
>NZ_WIBH01000130.1:0-207 GCF_009495795.1 Flavobacterium sp. LMO6
ATTTTATGTAATCATGTTTTGGAACACATTCCAGATGACACGAAAGCCATGCAAGAGTTATATCGTGTTTTAAAACCAGGTGGAATGGGAATCTTTCAAATACCACAAGATTTATCAAGAGCCACCACTTTTGCAGATGATTCGATAACTGACCCAAAAGAAAGAGCTAAACTCTTCGGACAATATGATCACGTTAGAGTTTATGGT
>NZ_WIBH01000131.1:0-206 GCF_009495795.1 Flavobacterium sp. LMO6
GCGTCGCGGATGCCGCGGAAATCGATGAACATGTGACTGTATTGGTGGCCGAACAGCGGCGGGAAGGCCAGGTGGGGCGGGCCCCAGCGATCAGCCCAGCTCATGTCGTAGGCGCGGCACCACTCATCCCAGACCGAGGCCGGGGCCGGATGGGTCGGGCTGCCGATGGCCAGCAGCAGCACCAGCATGCCCTCATTATAGATGTG
>NZ_WIBH01000132.1:0-206 GCF_009495795.1 Flavobacterium sp. LMO6
GTTTAGTGTGAACTGCGCTGCGCAAAGACTTAATTTTCTTCTGCTGCTACGCTTTCTTTCGCGCGTATCACTTGTAGCTGCACCAGGCGGCGGCTATTGGCTTTACTGACCTTAAAGGTCAGCCCTTGCAGTTCGATGCTTTCACCCTTGGCCGGCATATGACCGAAGGCATGCAGCACTATACCGCCTATGGTATCGGCATCTTC
>NZ_WIBH01000013.1:0-64792 GCF_009495795.1 Flavobacterium sp. LMO6
CATTAGATTACACAGAAAATGGAGTAGGAAAACAATTTAAAGCCCATTTCTCTTTAATAAGATAAGTTGAAACTTTTACATAAAAAAAGAGCTCATAATATATTATGAGCTCTTTTTTATTTGCTTAACCTATTAAAGATTATTGTATACTGCTATAGCTTCTTTTAAAATTTGTACGGATTTTATTAAATCATCTTTCTTTAAGACATAAGCAATACGTACTTCATCTAAACCAACATTTGGAGTAGAATAGAATCCTGCAGCAGGAGCTACCATTACAGTTTCACCATTTAAATCATAAGATTCTAATAGCCATTGTGCAAATTTATCAGCATTGTCTATAGGTAATTTTGCAATACAGTAGAAAGCTCCTTTAGGAGTAGCCACTTTTAAACCTTCAATTTTGTTTAATTCTGTAATTAAAGTATCTCTACGATCTTTATATTCTGAAATTACATCGTCAAAATAACTTTGGGGTGTTTCTAAAGCAGCTTCACTTGCAATTTGAGCATAAGTTGGAGGACTTAAACGTGCTTGAGCAAATTTCATTGCAGTAGCCATTACTTCTTTGTTTTTTGATACAATACAACCAATTCTAGCTCCACACATACTATATCGTTTAGAAACGGAATCAATCATAATAGCATGTTCTTCTATCCCGGGAACGTTCATAACTGAAAAATGTTTGTCACCATCGTAAATAAATTCACGATATACTTCATCAGCAATTAAAAATAAATCGTGCTTTTTAACAATTTCGGCTAACTTTAAAATTTCTTCCTGAGAATATAAATAACCTGTTGGATTACCAGGATTACATATTAAAATTGCTTTTGTTTTAGGCGTAATTAACTTTTCAAAAGCTTCAATTGGAGGTAAAGCAAAACCTGTTTCAATTCCTGAAATTACAGGAACAACTTTTACTCCTGATGCTGTTGAAAAACCATTATAATTGGCATAAAAAGGCTCAGGAATAATGATTTCATCATCTACATCCATTGTGCTTCCCATTGCAAATAATAAAGCCTCAGATCCACCAGTTGTAATAATGATGTCTTGAGTATCTATAGGTAAACCTTGATTTTTGTAATATTGAGAAAGTTTAGTTCTATAACTTTCAAAACCAGCAGAATGACTGTATTCTAATACTTTAATGTCTGCATTTTTTACAGCTTGTAAAGCTGATTCAGGTGTTTTAATATCGGGTTGTCCAATATTCAAATGGTATACTTTATTACCTTTTTTCTTAGCAATTTCTGCATATGGTACCAATTTTCTTATTGGCGATTCTGGCATTTGTTGCCCTTTAACGGAAACTTTTGGCATGATGTGTTTTTTAAAGATTCGCAAAATTGCAATTTTTTTTTGTGATATTAGTGAAACAACCTATTAAAAAATGTTAAATCAATTAATTAAATTGATGTTTTTCTTATCTTAGAATAAAATTTTTTATGAAAAAAATATTTTTCTTTAACATATTGATTTTATATGCTACAATTTCTTTTGCACAAGATGCTGTTAATTGGAATACAAAAAGAGATAAGATAAAAATACCTTTTGAACTTTCACATAATCTTATTATTGTTGATGTAGTATTTAATGGGGTTAAATTAAAAATGATAGCAGATACAGGAGCGTCTAAAAGTATAGTATTTAGTTTGCCTGAAAATGATTCAATGGTTTTAAATGAAGCTGACTTAATTTCAATTTCAGGTGCCGGAATTAGCGAAAAAGTAGAAGGGTATCTATCAAAAAAAAACAGAATTCAAATTGAAAATTATTTAGACAATGATTTTGAAGCAATTTTTGTTTTCGATAGAGATATAAGTTTAGTTAATAAGTTAGGGATTCCAATAAATGGAATTTTAGGAAGTTCTTTTTTTAAAAACCATTTAATAGAAATTGATTATCAAAGAAAAAAAATGATTTTATATAATTCCAATCAACTAAAAATTAACAAAAACAAGAATAATTATACTGAATCAAAAATTGAAATAGTAAAAGATAGGCCTTATATTTTCATGAAAACTAAATTAGAAACAAATAATTTAGACTTAAAGCTACTTTTTGATACTGGGTTAGGTGATGGATTATGGCTTTTTGAAAATGATAAAATAATATGTAATTCAAACTTTTTTTTAGATTATTTGGGAAAAGGCCTTTCAGGTGATATTTATGGTAAAAAATCTAGAGTTGAAGAGGTAATTTTAGAAAGTGATGTTTTAAAAAATGTTTTAGTTTCTTATCCTGATGTAAGTTTTTTTGATAAAAATATGATTGTTCAAAATAGAAATGGCTCTTTAGGAGGGGAAGTTATTAAACGGTTCAATTGGATTTTAGATTATAAAAATCAAAAAGTTTATTTCAAAAAAAATAATTTGTATGATTTACCCTTTAATTATAACATGTCGGGTATAGAGGTACAACATAGCGGTTTTCATTTTGTTAAGGAGAAAATCGAAAATGCTTTTTCAACGAACGTCATTAATTTAGGTAAAAATTCTGATATTGATGATTATTCTAGTCATTTTACATATGAATTAAAACCAAATTTCGAAATTTATTCCATTCGTAAAAACTCTCCAGGAGAAAAAGCAGGATTACTTGTAGGAGATAAAATTTTAAAAATAAATAATCGATATTCAAATAAACTATCAATACAAAGCATTGTAGATTTATTTCAATCCACGCATGGAAAACATATAACTATAATTGTTGATCGTAACGGAGAAATTTTAACCTTTAAATTTAATTTAGAAAACGTACTATAGCAAAAAGGTCCCAATTTAATTGGGACCTTTTTTATTTATGAGTTTGGAAACGTTTTCTTTTTTACTAAAGGACTAATATCTTCCTTAATAATAACTGTGCCCTTAATTCGTAATGGAACCATGCCGTTTGGTTTATTTATGGCATTACTTTCTACAGTAATGGTTTTGCTAATTGGACCAGGATTCATGTTGTATTGCACTTTTATTTGACTTTTTGCTCCTGGAGCAATTGGTTCTTTAGGCCATTCTGGTACAGTACAACCACAACTCGATTTTACATTTTTAATCAATAAAGGCTCATTACCTGTATTTATAAACTCAAAAATTCGAATCCCATCATCTTTTCCTTTTTCTACGTCGCCATAATTAATGGTTTCTTCTTTAAATTCAATTTTTGCACCAGATTGAGCAAATGAAGATATTCCAAATAAAACAGTTAAATAAACAAGTAATTTTTTCATCATTTTATAAATTAATAGGTTGTTGTAAAATTAATTAAATAAAAGCAACCAACAAACTACTCCCAACATTTTTTTTATTTTCGCTATATAGTTACTTTTGCACTTAGTTATACAAAAAACATACCAAAGTAAATTTGGGAATGTTAAAAAGATCAGTTAATCTGTTCAACGATTCAACAATTAAATAAGAAAACAATATAATGATTCCTGCACAATTCAACGCTAAAGAAGTAGAACAAAAGTGGTACGACTACTGGATGAAAAACGATTATTTTACATCTAAACCCGACCACAGAACGCCGTACACCATTGTAATTCCGCCACCAAATGTAACGGGAGTTTTACACATGGGACACATGTTGAATAACACCATTCAAGACGTATTAATTCGTCGTGCGCGTTTAAAAGGCTTCAACGCTTGTTGGGTACCAGGAACAGATCATGCCTCTATTGCAACTGAAGCTAAAGTAGTAGCCAAGTTAAAAGAAGAAGGGATTAATAAAAATGATTTAACTCGTGAAGAATTCCTAAAGCACGCTTGGGAATGGACAGATAAATATGGAGGAACCATTTTAGAGCAATTAAAACAATTAGGTTGTTCTTGTGATTGGAGTCGTACTAAGTTTACTATGGATGACGATATGTCAGCTTCGGTAATTCACTCATTTGTAGATTTATACAACAAAGGATTAATTTACCGTGGTTATCGCATGGTAAACTGGGATCCTGAGGCTAAAACAACATTATCAGACGAAGAAGTAATTTTTGAAGAACGTCAAGGAAAATTATATTTCATCAAATATAAAATCGAAGGTTCGGAAGATTTCTTAACCGTTGCAACTACACGTCCTGAAACTATTTTTGGTGATACTGCTATTTGTATCAATCCAAATGATGAGCGTTTTGCACATTTAAAAGGGAAGAAAGCAATAGTTCCAATTTGTGGTAGAGTTATTCCAATCATTGAAGATGATTATGTTGATGTAGAATTTGGTACAGGTTGTTTAAAAGTAACACCTGCTCATGATACCAACGATAAAACCTTAGGTGATAAACACAATTTAGAAATCATCGATATTTTCAATGAAGATGCTACTTTGAATTCTTTCGGTATGCATTATCAGGGAAAAGATCGTTTTGTAGTTCGTGAAGAAATTGCCAAAGAATTAGAAGAAAAAGGTGCTTTGGCTAAAACCGAAATACATTTAAATAAAGTAGGAACTTCTGAAAGAACCAAAGCGGTAATCGAACCAAGATTATCAGATCAATGGTTCTTAAGCATGGAAGAATTAGTAAAACCTGCTATCAAAGCGGTTTTGGAATCAAACGAAATCAAATTATATCCAAGTCGTTTTAATAATACTTATGCCCATTGGTTAAACAACATTCGCGATTGGAATATTTCGCGTCAATTGTGGTGGGGACAACAAATTCCGGCTTACTATTTTGGTGATGGAAAAGAAGATTTCGTAGTTGCAGAAAACATTGAAAAAGCCCTTGAGCTTGCGAAAGAAAAAACTCGTAACCCGAAACTCGAAACTCGTGACTTACGTCAAGATGCTGATGCTCTTGATACTTGGTTCTCTTCATGGTTATGGCCAATGGCTGTTTTTGGAGGTGTTTTAAATCCAGAAAATGAAGATTTTAAATATTATTATCCTACCAATGATTTAGTTACAGGTCCAGATATTTTATTCTTCTGGGTAGCACGTATGATTATTGCTGGTTATGAATATGCAGGCGAAAAACCATTTTCAAACGTATATTTAACAGGATTAGTTCGTGATAAGCAAGGTCGTAAAATGTCGAAATCATTAGGGAATTCACCTGAACCATTGGGACTAATTGAAAAATTTGGAGCAGATGGTGTTCGAGTGGGATTGTTATTGAGTGCTTCGGCAGGAAATGATATTTTATTCGACGAAGAATTATGTAACCAAGGAAAAGGTTTCTCTAATAAAATTTGGAATGCTTTCAAACTAATCAAAGGTTGGGAAGTGGCTGATATTGCACAACCAGAATCTTCAAAAGTAGCGATTGAATGGTACGAAGCGAAGTTGCAACAAACCTTAGCCGAAATCGAAGATAATTTTGATAAATACAGATTATCCGATGCCTTAATGGCGATTTACAAATTGGTTTGGGACGATTTTTGTTCGTGGTTCTTAGAAATGATAAAACCAGGTTACCAACAACCAATCGACCGTGCTACGTTTGACAAAGCAATTGAAATGTTAGAAGCTAACTTGAAATTGTTACATCCGTTCATGCCGTTTTTAACAGAGGAAATTTGGCATCATATTGCAGAAAGATCTCCAGAACAAGCGTTGATAGTAGGTGAGTGGCCAACAGTAAAAGCATATAACGACCAATTAATTACCGATTTTGATTTCGCTACCGAAGTAATTTCTGGAATTAGAACCATTCGTAAAGATAAAAACATTCCGTTTAGAGATGTAATTGAATTGCGTGTGATGAATAACGAAAAGGCATCAACTTATTTCGATTCTGTAATCATGAAATTAGGTAACGTAGTTGATTTAATGTATGTAGATGAAAAAGTAGATGGAGCATTATCGTATCGTGTAAAATCAAACGAATACTTTATTCCAATTACTGGAAATATTGATGTGGAAGCTGAAGTAGCTAAATTAACTGAAGAATTAAACTACACCAAAGGGTTCTTACGTTCAGTACAAGGAAAATTATCTAACGAAAAATTCGTAGCGGGAGCACCCGAACAAGTAATAGCAAACGAACGTAAAAAAGAAGCCGACGCTTTAGCAAAAATCGCTATGATTGAGCAAAGTTTAGCGGGTTTGAAATAACAGTATAATTAAATGTATTCTTATTCATTTATAGTTGTAAAAACTTTAAAATAAATAAAAAAGGCTTGAATAATTAATATTATTCAAGCCTTTAAAGTTATGTAAATAAGTTGTTTAAAAAATCTTAGTATAAAGTTTTTCGTTCTACATATATGCCATTAGCTAATTTAATTTTTACAATTAAAGGAGCACGTTCTTGCGATAAAGGTATTATGAATTCTTTATTATTGATATTGTTCTTTAAGTATATAGTTCTACCAAGTAAGTCAAATACCTTTATTGATTCAATATTTTCAACATTAGATATTACTTCTAATTTATCGTTATTAACTATAATTACTGATTTATCTGTATCAAAGTCTGGATTACTTAAAGTTTCATTATTGAAAATCAATTGAAATCTTGTATTGTTTTCTCCTTGTGGCGCTGTAAATGTATATGGCGACAATTTAATTTCATGAATTACATTTAATTGAGTATCTAATAAGAATACATCTTGATTTACAAATAAACCATCTAACGTGTGTATTGCAATAGTAAAATTGCCTGCTTGTCCTGCATTAAATCCTAAAGAAATAAAATCTGAATTATTAAATGGTAATCCTTTACCTTGAATACTCATTTTGTCATTACCAATTAAGGAATAAATAGATGTTGTTGATGGAGTTACACTTGATGATGAGTCATATAATCTATCTTTGCCATCTGTTGCATTTTCAATATATCCAACAACTGTTCTACTGTATGCATTAGCACCATTCACAATATCAATCCAAATTCTATTTTTTTCTATATTTTGAGTTGCATTTTCAGAATTTCTGAAGAATTGAGTATTACTATAAGCACTTCCAGATGCATCTAATCTCATACTATTTTTAAATTTAATAGTACTTGATGCTGCAATTGGGGAAGCATTATCATCATTATCGTATTTTACAAAAAATGCTTGGCCAGCAGGAATAAAACCATTATAGGTGTCAGGGCCTGATTGTGAACCAGATAAGTTATAAATAATATAGTCACTTGGGCTGTAATTGTAAGTAAAGTTTCCATAGAAAGGATTTGTATTTGCACTTGATATTGGAGAACTGTGTGTCCAAATTGCAATTGAACCTTCAATAGCTGTATTATTACTATCTGTTAAAAACTCATCTGCACTAATTGCAGAAGGATAAGGATTACCTACTAAATTCCAGTTGTCATTGTAACCAGCAATATTTCTTCTGTGTACATCAACAGTTAATTCACCATTAAAAGGTACCCCAGTAAAATTTCTTGTTGCTATACCTCTCATAATAACTCCTTTTCCTGCAGTTAATGCTTGTCCTGCAGCACCCACCCAGTTTCCACTAGTTCCAGCTGCATTATTCCAAAAATAATTCAAGCCAGTACTTGGTACGGTTTGACTGCTTACTGGTGAAGACCAATAAACATAATCAGTGTTTAAAACAGTTTGAGGTGATGTTCTCTTATATGTTATATTTCCTGTATTTGTTACATCATTAATTTGTATTAAAGAACTATTGTTTTCAAATATTATACTACCACCAGTAACCGTAATTGCATCTAACAATTTAATAGTATGATTTGAATTAATGATAACATTTCCAGAATTTACAGTACAACTACAACCTTCTAGGCTCTCTGTTGAGCTAAAATTTCCATTAAATATTAATTCTTTATTAGCTGCAGGAGCACTCGACCATGACCCATTGTATGTTGCTGATTCAACTGTTAAGGTTACTGTGTCTGTTTTTGGACAACTTCCTAATGTTGATGTAGCAGTATAAGTACGAGTTGCTGTTGGTTTTGCCCATAAATCTGTAGCATGACCACCAGTATAAGCAGTAGTACAAGCCTCATCAGTGTATAAATCAGTTGTTGGAGACCAAGTTATATTTTGTCCAGTTCCAACGATACTAAAATTGTCTATTGCCCAATACCAAGCCCAAGAAGCATTATACTGAAATCTTATTTGAATTGATGGATTACCGATGTAAGAATCAAGATTAATTGTTTTTAATGCAAAATTTGTTGCTGAGCCTTGATCACTAGTATAAGTTTCTAAATCTATCCATGTTACACCATTTGTGCTAATTTGTACTTTTGCAATATCTGTTGCACCTAAATTATTAAAATAATGATAGAAATTTAAAGTTGCAGTGGTAAAACCTTCTAAACTAAAAGCAGGAGAGGTTAATGAAGTATCTGTTGTGCCTCCTGATCCTTGACTATCACTATTTGACATTACAAAATCTGTATTATCATTGCTAAAAAACGAAGCGCCCGATAAATATAGAGCCCAAGCAGCATTTGCAGGTGTTCCGCCAGTAGAATTATTTGATTGAGTCCATCCAGTTACAGCTCCGTTAAAATCTTCAGTTAGGATAGAAACATTGATAAAATCGCCCCCACTTGCACTTAATGTTTGTACAGTATTCTTACATACTGTTTCATCTGAATTAGCTATTACAACATCTGCTGGCGCAGGATTAACTGTAATTGTTATTGTCTGTGTGTTTGTCATTCCTGCACCATTATCACCTGAAACAGTATAGGTTGTAGTTGTTGATGGATTGGCTGTTACTGTTGCGCCAGTAGTTGTGTTTAATCCTGTAGCAGGAGACCAGCTATAGGTATATGAAGCACTACTTGAAGCAGTTAAATCTACAGAGTTTCCATTACAAATTGTAGTTGAACCAGATGGTGTAATGGTAATTGGGTCAGGTTCAGAAACCACGGATAACTTATAATCCTCGGCTTCTCCAAATGAAATATTTGAACAAGGATCTGGATTTAAACTATTCCACCAAGCTCTAACGCGCATTCTATAATCTCCAAGAGGAGTACCAACAGGTATTGTTATTGTACCAGTAAAACCAGTAGCTGTTGCTGTTGCATTATACAATCTTTCTGTAACTTCAAAAACACCATTGTTATTAAAATCAACCCAAATACTTAGGCCATGTGATCCACCGTTATAAGTTTCAGCAAAGTTTAAAACACCACCAGCATATTGACTTGCTGAGATTGTTGAATAAAAATCACCATAACCAGTTCCTGAAAGTGTAGTTGGAGTGTTATTAATATTAGTTATACCTCCAGTTGTTGAAAATCCTGAAATGTAATCAGAGGTATATGTCGATGTAGGTGAACAATATGTAACTGTTAAAGTAGCACTATTTGAAAAAGAAGAAGTACCACAAATATTTGTTGCACTTGCTCTATATAAATATCCATTCATGCTAAAAGTTACACCTGTAATTGTTAAAGTAGCTGTTGTAGCAGTTGAATAAACACCACCATTAGAAACGGTTGACCAACTGGTTCCTCCATTTGTACTTACTTCCCATGTGTAACTAATAGGAGTATTTGATGCTACTACTGTAAATGAAGTATTAGTTCCACCAGCAACAGTTGTATTTGATGGATTTGTTGTAATTGAAGGAGTTTGAGAAAGAATTGTTAATGAACCAACTGTAGAAGTAACCGAGCAACTGCCATTACTTACAACTACATCAAAATTTCCTGCATCTCCAGCAGCTGGATTAGTAATTGTTAATGTAGCAGTATCTACACCACTATATATACCTCCTTCAGTAAGATTTACGCCATTTCGTCTCCATTGATAAATAGTTACACCAGTAGCTTCAACATTAAAAGTTACTGTACCTGAAGTACAAATGCTTGTATCAATTGGTTGAGTATTTATAACAGGATTTGCAATAATAGTAAAAGTTTGTGATGAGGTTGCAGATCCATTTGGTGTTGTCACTTGTACAGTTCCTGTTGTACCTGAACCAACGGTAACGGTTACTGAAGTAGCAGTATTTCCTGTTATTGTTGCAGCAGTACCACCAATAGTTACCGCTGTAGCTCCAGATAAATTTGTACCATTAATAACCAATGTTGAACCTTGGCATCCTGAAGAATTACTTAAATTTGTTATAGTTGGGCTTGGAGGTGAGGTAACACATATTCCAAACGTACCATTATTGTTATTTCCAAATTCCCAAACACGAACATAAATAGTTGTTCCAGGGGTTAATCCAGTTCTGGTAATAGATGACATTAAACCATTTAAACTGTCATCATCATCACATTCTAATTCTGTAAGCGAACCACATGTTCCAGTATACCAAGCCATACCACTATCAGTCATAACTCCAGTTTGTGTATCAACTGTAACAATGCCATTAGATGGAACAACAAAACTAAACCATACATCACCTCCAGAATATGAAGCACAACTTGGTGCAGGTTCTCCAGATGTTGAAGTAGCATTAGCGTTTGTATAAGTAGTATAAGAACAACTTGTATTTACAGTAAGAGATATTGCACCAGCACAATCGTCATTAGATGGAGGATAAACACATGACCCATCATCGATCGTTGCAAGCGGATTGTAATTGATAGAGGCTGGATCTGTACAACCAGTTACTGCCCCACAAGAACCTGAACCAAGTGTAAACACGTTAGTTTGACTTCCATAATTTCCATTACCACTAATGCCGTTTGAAAGAGACCAAGTAATTTCACCTGGATATGATCCAGGAGCCATATTTATTGAATAACAACCATCGGGTAAACATAATGTTTCAGATCCTGAAGCTCCACCAATTGAATAAGGACCATAACTATCACCTAAATCATTTGTTAAAGTGATAGTCCCTCCATTCCAACCGTCACCCCATGAGTCATTCATTGTTAAAGTAACAGAATTATTCAAACATGGTAAAGAATAAGTTACTGAAATAGTAATATGATCAACACTGGCTGTCCGGTTTCTGGAATTACTATTGTATACAGCTAAGACAACACCAAAATTGCTACTGTTAATATCTGCAGCTGTTAATGAGGCATTCCAATTATCCGTAACTCCTCCATAAGTAGCTACAGCTTCAGTTGTTGGCCAATTTGTACTAGTTATAGCTTTATTATTTCCTACTATAGTACCTGAGCTATTGACTAAACTAATTACATTGTCTCGAATACCACCTCCGCTTGCTGAGCGTTCTATATTCACTGTTACACCCAAAATTGTTGCATTCGCAGGAATAGAAAATCCAAAATTTGAAGCTCTCAAATAATTAGAAGTTATAGTACTAGCCAAAGTATTGGTAGTTGATCTAGAATTATTACTTGTATAAATTCTTGTTGGGTTATTCCAGGCAACTGTACCTAAATCAGTCATATTAGTACCTGTACCAGTATTATTGGGGCCAACGGTTGTTTGTCCATAAATACTTCCAATTCCTAAAACAAAAAACGATAAAGTAATAATTAGAATTTTGAAAATTGAATTAGCACCAGAAAAAAAAGAGTATTTTCTTCTTTTTAAGATTTTTTTTTCATCAATATTAAAAGTAGTATTGAAGGTTTTAAAGCATAACTTTCCCATATAAAATGAATTTATTTTTTAAAATTAAATATGTAGGGGAAGGTTAATACCAACTATAAAAGTTGAGTATTAAGTAATAAGTTGGTACTTACGTAGAATAACTGTATCTTATTTAAGAATAACTGATTACGATTGTAAATGTATTCTTTTTTAATATAGGTCGATGAAATAATCGATTAAATGCAATATTTTAACGATATAAAGTTTATATTGATATAGAATAAAGTTTTTTTATATGAAAATCATTATTATTAAGGTGTTTTTTTGAAAGATTTATTAAATTATTATTACTTAATTAAGAAATTAAACAAAAAAAAACACCTCCAAAAAGGAGGTGTTTTAAAATAAAAGAACATTAACGTTTAATGTTCTTTTATTTTTTCTAAAGCAGAATCTAAAGTGCGCTCTACTTTTCCAAGTGCTTCAAAAAATGCTTTTTCAGTAGTATCAGCAAAAGCAGTTACAGCTATAGGTTGTTTTTTTTCAATTCGTGCTTCAATAACACATTTTTTATCGTTTTTTCCAGTTTTGTTCGCGTTTTCGTCGCTTACATGAACTTCAACTCGGGTAACAAGATTGTCAAATCTAGACAATTCGTTGTTTATTTCTGTAGTGAAAAATTCAACCAAACGGCTGCTACCTTCAATATTTTTATCGGTGTTTATTTGTACTAACATGATTTAATAGTGTTAAATTAATAATACTTAAAGTTACGAAAATTAATTCGTAAATCAAAATAAGCATTTAATAATTAACATAATCTTGATTAAGAAAACCTATACTTTGCCGTTATTTTTAACGCTTAAGTTTTTTATATTCTCTAATTAACGTTTTAAGGTCACGGTTAGAAGTAACATCAATAACTTTATCTGACAAAAAATGGCCAAAATTAAAATGAGTACTATATTTTTTTGTGCTTAATTCTTTTGAAATAATATCAAGGTCATTTCTTAAAAACTGCTTTTCATTTTCCATTTTTTTTAAAGTTTCAAATTTATCTTTAAAATCTCTTCTAAAAGTTGTTGTGTTAAATGGAATGGAATGCAGTATTTGCATTTGCTTTTTAGATTTTAAATCTAAGCTATCAATAATTTTAGAGGCTATATTTTCAATTTCTTTTCGTTGTAATGTACTTAAATCATTAGGAAGAAATGAAACTACAAAGTCTTTTTTTTCTTTTTTTTCGGGTTTTGCTATTTTTTCAGGTTCGTTGGTATTTATGTAGCCACTGCCAAAGCACTTTGCACATTTTGCATTTAAACCTTCGCAAGAACAAATTTGAACTGCCATAATTGTTTGTTTTTTTAGTTTTCTGAATCGGCATTAAGCGGTTTCATTCAACCTTCTAAACACAGTTCGTTATTGATGTCAAAGATACAAAAAAGCGACAGATTTTAATTTAAATAGCGCATCGATCTAAGTATTATTTAATCAGCTACAAATTCTAAAATATCACCTGGTTGACAATCTAACACTTTGCAAATGGCTTCTAGCGTACTAAAACGCACTGCTTTAGCCTTTCCGGTTTTTAAAATGGATAAATTAGCTAAGGTAATGTCTACTTTTTCAGAAAGTTCGTTGAGCGACATTTTTCGTTTTGCCATCATTACATCTAAGTTTACTACTATTGCCATAATTTAAACTGTTAATTCGTTTTCTTCCTGAATTTCTATACCGCGCTTAAAAATTTGTGCTATGACTAACAATGTAATCCCCATAAACAGCCACACATCGCCACCCGCTATTTTTAAATGTTGTATTGATGGAATAGTAACGCCTTGTTGTATTATTTTTTCCGAAAAATTACTTCCCCATATGGCAAAAAAACCAATTCCTAATGTCAAATATGCTACACTAAAAATAAAACGATAGACCTCTTTATTAAAAGGTTGTGCTAAATTTAATTTTTTATCGTGAATAATTTTTATAATTAAATAAAATAGAATTGCTTTTAAAACCGCCACAATACTAATAAGTGAAGTGAGCGTAACAAAATAGCTTTGGTTAAATTGATACAACGAAGACAAATCAATATGATTCCAAAAATAAGAAGAGCTTACTGAATTAATAAACAAAGTAAAAAAGGTGTTCACTAAAAAACCACCCGCATCTATACTAAGCCCAATAAAGATAATCCAGGACAATACATACAATACATTTAGCATCTGTTGTGCACTAATTTTAATTTCCATATTTGTAAATATTAAAAGTTGATGATGCAAATTTCAATAAAAATTTATTGAAAAACAATAAAAATATACTATTTTTTGATAAATATTATAAAACAGTTGTGTTTGGTTGGGTTTTGGGAATAAAAAAACTCCCGATATAGTAGTCGGGAGTTTTAAAATATTTTTAATCTGATTATTAATTTTCTAATTTACTCAAATCTTCATTTGTAAATACTCTAAAAGCAAATTTGTAACCTTCATATCCTGCAATTCCGTAGAATAAAATATCCATAATACTAAATGATTCTTTCATTGCAGTTGGAACTAAAGAATAATCAATTCCTAATAAGGTTTCAATATAACCTATGCCTTCAGCATTAGCAACAAAACCAATTAAGGAAAGGAAATTCCCTATAAAACAACTTAAAACAGCTATTACAGCACCTGAAATTCCGTAAATTTGGTCAATTCCTTTTCCAAAATAACGTAATGTATATCCAACTCCTGCACCAATTGCTACTGCCATATAGCCAATTTGAAATTCTGTTGCAACCGTTATTGCAGCCCAAAGTGCGGCTCCTAATAAACCAACTAATAAACTTGTTCCTATTCCAAGACCTAAATTTTGTTCACTTCTTAACTTATCTAAAGCTTTTTCACTTAATTGGATTTCCTGAGCCGTTAAAGGATCAGCGGTTTCAATGAATTGGTCAACCTGTACGGAATGGTCTTTTGTAAAATCTTTACATTCTCCAATAAAATTGGCTTTATCATCTGTAATCTTGCAAAGAATACCTTGTTCAATATCCATTTTTCGGTTTGTACACAGTTTACAAATAGCTACATGTTCTTCTCTTGTCATAAAGTTAGTATTAGTTATATACCAAATATAAAAAAAGTTTTGTAGTATTTTACTATCAAATTAATTTTTGCCAATTTTTTTAAAAAATAGTTGTTTAGTAGTTTTGTAAACTTACTACAGACACTATTTAAGATAGTTCAAAAAGAATGTTAGGTTTTACTCTTTTTTACTTCCGCTAATTACTCTTGAAATCAATCCTTTTTCTGTAGTACATTCGGCAAGTAAAACACCTCCAAAATGCAATATCATAAATCCAAGTAAATAGTATAATGAAAGAACATGTATTTCTTCCATTGGGTCTTTTATAGTTTTAGGACCAAATTCAATTAACAAACCACTAATTAATGAAATAGCAGTACATACATAAAATACAATATAAACCCAAAATTGAAATTTGATTTTTGCATCTAATCCAGCTTTAAAAGGAGAAGAAAATTTCATTTCTCCAAAAAATGGCACTGCTAAACGAATACAATACAATCCAGTTAACACAAAACCAAAATAGATATGCCAATTCCACATGGGTTTTCTGATTTTTTTTGCCAATACAATTGCATCGTCTTGCGATAAAGCCGAATAGCCATTATCAGTTAAAAACGCCTGAATTATTCCAGCTACATGATTTTTTTCCATCCAAGTTTTGCGTAAAAAAATAGTCAGTAACAAGAAAAGAAAAGTAAAAGCAATTAACCAATGTAAAATACGGTAGACTTTAGAATAATTTCGGGCTTCCATGATATAATGTTTTATGTTATTCAAATGTAAGGAATAGTTTTAAGGTTTAAAATTATTTTATTTTGAAACACACGTTTACATAGTTTTTTCTCCCTTTACGAAATCTTTCTTTTCCATATGGTTACAAAAAGGTATTTTAACTTCGTTAAATCTTCTATCTAAGTCTGAAAAACTATCCCTAAAACGAGTTCATCTGTAAGCCAATTATTAAATATTTAAATTAAACTAACTATCTTTGATAAAATTATAAAACTCCCAAAATGAAATCTAAAATTCTTTTATTCGCTTTTATCCTTTTTCAAACTATTCTAGTTACCGCTCAAGATATGACTTCACTTAAAACCGAAGCACTAAAATCGTACAAAGCGAGTGTAAATATGAATTTTGACGATATTTTTGAAACTACTTATCCAAAAGTTTTTGAAATTATTCCGCAAGATCAAATGAAAACAATGTTTGGACAAATGATGGAAAACGAACAATTTTCTATCAAATTGGTTGAAGTTGAACCAGATTTTTCTTTTGGTGAAATTAAAAAAATTGAAGATAAATCGTTTTGCTTTGTTAACTATAATAATGTAATGATTATGAAGTTTAAAGCTCCAATGGAAGATGCAGATTCTATGGTAGGAATTTTTAAATCATCTATGGAAGCCGATAAAGTAACATATGATAAAGCAAATAATTCATTCCGAATTGAAATGCGTTCTACACTAATTGCTGTTGCGGATGATGCCACAAAAAATAAATGGAAATTTTTAAATAAAGACAAAGAAAATAAAATGTTTTCTATGATTTTTAATGAGAAAATAGTAAAAGCCTTAGGATTATAAAATGAGCGAAAATACAATTACATACACCGAATTTTTCAACCAAGTTAGAGCCAGTATCGCCAATGGTACTTTTGCTAAATTAACGCTAGCTAAAACTGTTGGAAACCCAGAATTACAAAATATTTACGTAAAAACTATCGTAGAAGACAATATCTTAAAATTGTCGATGACGTATAAAATTTACACCACCGAAAAGCAAGAATTGATTAAAATTTGCAATTTAGACGATTTAGAAGCGGAGTTAATTCCGCACATCAACAATCCGTTTTTATCTGCTTTGTTATTTACAACTGAAGCTGATATTAACCTGAAATTAAACAAAAAACGCGTGGCAAGGATTGATGAACAAGCGCCAACGTTCAAAAATGCAGATGCCAATTTGGTGGAGTTTTTAAGTTCAAAGTAAAATGAAATACACAAATTTTAATAAATGGTTATTTATAATTATTGGAGGTTTTATTGCTTCAATTTTTAGCTTTACAGTTTTATACTATTTATTAATCCCAGACCTATGTTATTATCATTCTCATAAAATGAATTTCATCATGAGTTTATTCTTTACAGCTTATCCTGGAAGTAACGGACATCCCGAACCAAATTTGACAAATTTTATCGTTTCTTTTTTAGTAGGAAGTTTAATAGGCTTTGTGATTTTTAAAAAGTTTTCTAAGAATTAAATTAATCATTCCCCATCAGGAAAAATCTTCCCAGGATTCAACACATTATTGGGGTCAAAAATGGCTTTAATGCGTTCCATTAATTCTAAATGTACTTTTGAAAACGCGATATCCATATAGTTTTTTTGTACCAAACCAATGCCATGTTCGCCAGAAAGCGTTCCTTTTAAACCAACTGTCAATTCAAAAATTTCACGAATCCCTTTTGGAACTTCGGTTTTCCAATTGGCATCGGTCATGTTGCCTTTGATGATGTTTACGTGTAAATTACCATCGCCCGCATGTCCATAACACACCGATTGAAAACCATATTTAGCACCAATTTCTTTGATACCTTTTAATAATTTAGGTAATTCATATCGTGGCACTACCGTATCTTCTTCTTTATAAATCGAATTCGCTTTCACCGCTTCCGCCACAGAACGACGCATTTTCCAAAGGGCATTTTTTTGTTCCTCTGTATCGGCAAACAATACTTCATCAATTTCAAATTGTTCTACCACTGCCAAAATTTGTTCGGCTTCTTGCATCAAAATTTCAGGATAATTACCATCTACTTCAATCAGCAAATGCGCTTGAACGTCGTCTTTTACTTCTACATTCAAATCTGAAACAAATTTCAATGTCCAATCAATAGCATCGCGTTCCATAAATTCGATTGCACTAGGAATAATTCCAGCTCTAAAAATTGCTGAAACGGCTTCACATGCTTGTTCCGCTTGATAAAAAGGAACTAAAAGTAAAATGTTATGTTTGTTTTGTGGTAAAAGTTTTAAAACCGCTTTAGTTACAATTCCTAATGTTCCCTCGCTACCAATCATCAATTGTGTTAAGTTGTAACCCGTTGAATTTTTTAAGGTATTGGCACCTGTCCAAATAATATCACCAGTGGGCAAAACCACTTCTAAATTTAGTACATAATCTTTTGTAACACCATATTTCAAAGCTCTTGCGCCACCTGAATTTTCAGCGATATTTCCACCAATCCAACAACTTCCCATGCTACTTGGATCTACGGGATAAAACAAACCTTTCTCGGTAACAGCTTCACGTAAAACTTGCGTAATTACTCCAGGTTCTGTGGTTACTTGCAAATTTTTCTCATCAATTTCAATAATTTTATTAAATCGCTCCATCGAAATTGCAATGCCACCATAAATAGACAAAGCACCACCACTCAAACCCGTACGCGCACCAATTGGTGTTGTTGGAATTTTATAGGTATTCGAAACGTTTAAAATTTGCGCAACTTCTTCTGTATTGGCAGGCTTTACTACAACATGAGGCGGAAAACTCAAATCTTCCGTTTCGTCATGACCATAGGTTTTACGAGTAGTTTCATCAGTAAAAATATAAGCCGAACCTACAATGTTCTCAAGCGCAAGTAAAATTTCTGGATTCATGGTATAAAATTGAAGTGTAAAGATAATAAATGTGTGTTATTTTTAACACATAGATACATAGGAAATTAATCATGTAAGTAGCTTAAATTTATATGATTTCTAATATGTAAACTATGCAAAAGTGAAACGTCCGAAACTTCGGGCTAACTAAACGCGAAGCAAAACTAATGAGACTATGTGTTTATTATTTAAAAACTATTCAAAACCCAATACCAAAAAGCCACGGTCAACAACGACAACGGAATCCCTATCCCAATCATCATGCTGCTTAATTTCGGTTTTAATCCGTAGTTAGAAGCTAAAATAGCTCCGGTTATCATGGGTGCCATCGCAGATTCCATAATAGAAACATCGATTTCTAATCCTTTTCCGCCTAATACCATTTTATAAAGTAATATAAAAAAAGCGGGCATCAAAATCAATTTGAAAAGCAATCCCAAGGTTAAAAAAGACCAATGTTTGCTTTGGGTATCAATTTTTAATTGCAATCCAACGGCTACTAAAGCAACTGGAGTTACGGTATTTCCAATTCTTAAAAAGGAATTTTGTAACGCTTCTGGAAATTCTAAAGAGAAAATAGTACAACAAAGTGCAATTGTAAAAGCGATGAAAGGTGGAAATTTTACAATTTTTAAAATGATTTCAGATGTACTTAAATTGCCTCTAGAGAAACTAGCTGCGACTAAAATTCCTAAAGTGGTTACAACTACGAAGGAACCGGGTTGGTCAACAATGATGGCTGTTTTCAATCCTTCGGCACCATATAAAGCTTCAATAATTGGAAATCCTACAAAGGAAGTATTGCTCAATCCTCCGGTTAAAATTAAACAACCAGTTAACTTTTTCGACCATTTAAAATAGGTTCCCAAAGCATAAAAAAATACAAACGATAATCCGAAACCCAACCACGCAATTCCAATAGGATAAAGCAAAGCAATTGAAATGGTAATTTTTGGAATGTAATACAACGCCAAAGCAGGAAGCGATACGTAAATCACGAATTGATTCAAACTTTGATAAGCGTTTTTAGGAAATTGTGGCACTTTTTGAAGCGCAACGCCCAAAATCAAACATAAAAATAAAAGTAGGATGTTTTCCATGTATCGAAATCAAGAATACAAAGATAATTAAACATAAAGACTACGATGTTTTATATTCCTACAATTTTTGTATTTTTACACAAAGCAATTATTCTTTTGAAAACACCTAATAAAAAATCGGCACTTTCAGAAATTCATGGCGTAAACCAACCCGAAATGCTTAGTAGTGTTGTAGCCACGCAAATTCAACAATTTCGAAGGAAACAACCTTCGGCAGAAGAACTGATTGCTGGAATTTTAAAAGGTGATAAAACAGCTTTAAGTCGGGCAATAACTTTGGTAGAAAGTACTAATCCGGAACATTTAACAAAAGCAAACGAAGTAATTAAAGGTTGTTTGCTACATGCGAATAATTCCGTTCGTATAGGAATTACCGGCGTTCCTGGCGTTGGAAAAAGTACGTTTATTGAAGCTTTTGGAAAATATTTAACTTCCATCGGAAAGAAAGTGGCTGTTTTAGCGGTTGACCCAAGTTCGTCCATCAGTCACGGAAGTATTTTGGGTGATAAAACCCGCATGGAAGAATTGGTAAAAGATGAAAATGCATTCATTAGACCAAGTGCTTCGGGTGATACTTTAGGCGGTGTTGCTAGAAAAACGCGTGAATCTATTATTTTGTGCGAAGCTTGTGGATTTGATACCATAATTATTGAAACCGTTGGAGTAGGGCAAAGCGAAACTGCTGTGCATAGTATGGTCGATTTCTTTTTGTTGTTAAAAATTTCTGGTGCTGGTGATGAGTTGCAAGGAATCAAACGCGGTATTATGGAAATGGCAGATACTATTGTAATTAATAAAGCGGATGGCGATAATATTGCGAAAGCCAAATTAGCTAAAACCGAATTCAACAGAGCCTTGCATTTATTTCCTGCTAAATCTTCGGGTTGGATTCCAAAAGTTACCACTTGTAGCGCTTATGAACAAACAGGAATTGATGCGATTTGGGAAATTATTTCTGAGTATTTGGAATTGGTAAAAGCAAATCATTATTTCGAAGATAAACGTCAAAATCAAAACCAATTTTGGATGATGGAAACCATAAACGAACAATTGAAATCGCACTTTTACAATCATCCAAATATCATTCAACTACTAGAAGAAAACAAAAAAGCCGTGCAAAAAAATGAATTGTCACCTTTTGCAGCGGCCATGAGTTTGTTGGAACAATATTTTTCTAAAGAGTAATTAGGAAAAATAATTATTCTAAATCTGAACACTTTTTACTGAACACTGAATACTATTCTTGCTCGTATCGTTCAATTTCTCTATCGTAGAATTCTCCGGCAATGGTAATTAAATGTTCCATTTCAGATTCCAATTCTTTTTCGTCTTCTTCTTCAATGTCTTCTAAAAATTCTACTTCGTCATCTTTTAAATTGATTACGAATCTTGGATATTCTAAATGGATTACGAAAATATCTTCAGGAAAATCGGTATTGTCTCCGATAACAAATTTTGGTAAGTTCATGTTTTTATGTTTTAAATTCTTTTTATGATTGTAATTGAACTTGTCCCGAAGCTTCGGGATTGGTTTGCAATTGAACCAGTTTTTTTGTCAAATAATTAAAGCGAATATACAAAAATATCGCTGCTGCTGTTAATCCGGCTAATAATCCAATCCAAACGCCAACAGCTTTTAATTCGGTTTCTAATCCTAAGTAAATTGAAATAGGAAATCCAATTACCCAATAGGCGATAAACGTAATATACATTGGAATTTTTGCGTCTTGCAATCCACGAAGCGCTCCTAAAACTACTACCTGTAATCCATCGGATATTTGAAAAACCGCAGCGACCAAAAGTAAATTGGCAGAAATTGAAATTACTTCTAAATTTTTAGATAGGTTTTCTGCATCATTTATATCAACAAAAATATAAGGTAAAGTAGTGTGTAATGCTATGAAAAGTAAAGCAAAAACAACTTCAATTAATATAGTTAACAGAAAAATAGAAATAGCTACTTTTCGAAGTTTTTTATAATCTTCTAATCCTTTTTGGTTTCCTACTCGAATCATTGCAGTAACGCTTAATCCCATGGCAAACATGAAAGTAACCGAAGCCAAACTTAGTGCAACTTGATTTGCTGCTTGACTTGTTGTTCCAATCATACCACACAACCAAATGGCTCCTGTAAATAAAGCTACTTCAAAGAACATTTGCATAGCAGAAGGCGAACCTAATTTAATGATTTTTAAATTGACCTCTTTTTTAATTTCTTTTAAGCTGAACCCTTTAAAATACGGATGAAATTTTGGTTTTAAATTCATCATATAATGCATAAAACCTAACATCACGAATCTAGAAGCAATTGTTCCAATAGCTGCTCCCACAATACCTAATTCTGGAAAGATCCATATTCCATAAATCAAGAAATAGTTAATTACCACATTGGTAACATTTCCAATAATGGTTGCCCACATGGAATATTTGGTTTCGCTCAATCCGTCTGCAAATTGTTTGTACGCTTGATACATAATAAGCGGAATCAGAGAAAAACCTACGATATCTAAATACGGTTTAGCCATGTCAACAACTGCTGCAGGTTGCCCCATATAAGCAATTAAAGGCTTTGCAAAAAAGATTAAAGTAAATAAAGCGACTCCTAAAATGGTACATAAATACAACCCGTGATGAAATGCCGAACGACCTCCAGCTACATCACTTTTTCCATCAGATTCTGCGACTAAAGGTGTTATTGCGGTTGAAAATCCAATTCCTAGCGACATAGCAATGAATACAAAACTATTTCCTAATGACACCGCTGCTAATTCCGTTGGACCTAATTTCCCTACCATTATGTTATCTACAATTCCCACTATGGTATGGCCTAACATCCCTAAAATAATAGGGTAGGCTAATTTTAAATTGTAAGAAAACTCTTTTGTATAATCGGAAAAAGTCATTTTGGAGATTTTGGGCAAAGGTAGTTATTTTGAAAATCAAAGCAAGAAAAAACCCGACAGGATTTATAATCTTGTCAGGTTTAAATATTGTGAGTTGAATTTACTTTTTAATATTCTGATTTATCGTGTCGCTTTCAATAATTCCATCACGTAAACGTATGACTCTGTGTGCATAAGCCGCAATGTCTTCTTCGTGAGTTACTAAAATTACGGTGTTTCCGTTGGCGTGAATTTCATTGAATAAATTCATGATTTCAACCGAAGTTTTACTATCTAAGTTTCCTGTTGGCTCATCGGCTAAAATGATAGAAGGTTTGTTCACCAAAGCTCTTGCTACTGCTACACGTTGGCGTTGACCACCTGAAAGTTGATTAGGTTTGTGATCCATTCTGTCATCTAATCCCACTTGTGTCAATACTTCAGTAGCACGTTCCACTCGTTCTGATTTTGAATGACCTGCATAAACCATTGGCAATGCCACATTGTCTAAAGCTGTGGTTCTTGGCATTAAATTAAAAGTTTGGAAAACAAATCCAATTTCTTTATTTCGGATGCCAGCTAACTCATCGTCTTGCATTTCACTAACGTATTTTCCGTTTAAAATGTAAGTTCCAGAAGTTGGCGTATCTAAACAACCTAAAAGATTCATCAAAGTCGATTTTCCAGAACCCGAAGGTCCCATTAATGCTACATATTCGCCTTTATTAATTTCTAAATCGATGCCTTTTAACACATAAACGATTTCGTTTCCTAAAGGGAAATCTCTTTTGATATTGGTTATTTTGATTAACGGATTTGCCATAATGAAATTAGAATTTAGCCTCTCGACTTCGCTCGAGATGACAATATTATTGATACAACACTATTATAAGTAGAAAAAGGAAGGAATTTGTTACAATTAAAACCGAATTCTTTCAAACAAGTGCGAACTAATCGTTTTATTCTGATTAATGATAAAATGTTCTTTTTCTTGTTCGGCTCTAAAAAATACAATTCCCCACTGAAAAGTATCAATGGTAACGGTAACTTTTGGATGATTTTTTATTATTTCCCAAGCTTCTTCCATGTCCGCCGACCAATGAATGTCATCAAAAATCCAAACGGAATCATTGGAAATAGTAGGAAGTAAGGCTTCAAAATAATCTAAAGTCGCTTTTTTAGAATGATTGCCATCGAAATAGATTAGGTGATGGGTGATGGGTGATGGGTGATGGGTTTTGAAATAACTTGAAAATTCAGTGTTTATAAATTCAATATTTTGAAAATTTGAATTTGTCCCGAAACTTCGGGATTGCAATTGAACTTGCGCTTGCTTTTGCGTGTTTGGACAACCTTCTAATGTGATAATTTTTACTCTTTCAGTTCCTAATGAAAGTGCTGAGGTTGCTAATCCTAATGAAGTGCCAATTTCTAAAATGCTTTTTGGTTGAAAATAACGAACAATTCTAAAAAGCAATTCCGCATTTTTTGAGGAAATTCCAGCGGTTTGTGCAATTTTTGAGATTTCTCTTGTATTCGATTTAAAAACTCTTGAACCCGCACCAAAATCGGTTACTTCAATCGTGTTTTTATTTTCTAAAAGCGATTTTCGGTACGATTTTACTATTTCGTATTCTGGATATTTAGTGTTGTCATAAAAACATTTCGTAACCAAATCATACACAAAAGGCGAATGCACTCCATGTTCGTTTTTGGAATGGAAAAGGAATTTTAGGTAGGATTTGATTATAGTCACAGTTTTCAGTCGCAGTTTTCAGTCACAGTTTTCAGTCTCGGTTTTATCTGCAAACTGAGACTGAGACTGCAAACTAGTTTTTATTCCATTTTACTTGATAATTCAAACCAGCGTTCTTCTTTTTCTTCTAAAGACTGAATGATTTTTTGTAATTCATTTGCTTTCGCTTGAATCTTATCATCAGTTACTTTTCCGTCGGCGAATTCATGTTCAATTTGTTTTTTGTTGTATTCTAAATCTTTGATTTCGCGTTCTAATTTATTGAATTCCTTTTGTTCGTTGAAATTCAAACCGGTTGATGCTGTGTTTTTTTCTTTCCAACTCGTCTTTTCTGTACTTACATTAGAAAGTACTTTTGGTTCTGCCGAATCTTCATAACTTCTAAAATCAGAATAATTTCCTGGGAAATCTTCAATTTGACCCTCGCCTCTAAAAACAAACAAGTGATCTACAATTTTATCCATAAAATAACGGTCGTGACTCACCACTAATAAACATCCTGGGAAATCTAATAAGAAACTTTCCAATACATTTAACGTCACAATATCCAAGTCATTTGTAGGTTCATCCAGAATCAGGAAATTAGGATTTTGAATCAAAACCGTACATAAATACAAACGTTTCAATTCTCCACCACTTAATTTTTCTACAAAATCATATTGTTTTTTGGCATCAAATAAAAAGCGTTCCAATAATTGCGATGCCGAAATAATTTTTCCTTTCGTCAACGGAATATATTCGCCATATTCTTTGATGATATCGATGACTTTTTGTCCCGGTTTTGGGTTGATGCCACTTTGCGTGTAATAGCCAATTTTAATCGTATCACCAATAATTACTTTACCTGAATCGGGTTGAATGGTTTGCGTTAAAATATTCAAGAAAGTCGACTTCCCTGTTCCGTTTTTACCAATAATTCCAATGCGTTCACCACGTTGAAACGAATATGAAAAATCATCCAAAATTTTTCTATCTGGAAAACTTTTGTTCAGTTTTACCATTTCGATAATTTTGCTTCCCATGCGCTCCATGTTAATTTCGAGCTCTACCACATTTTCTTTTCTACGACTTTCCGCTTTTTCTTTAATCACGTAAAAATCATCTTGACGTGATTTCGATTTAGTGGTTCTCGCTTTTGGTTGACGGCGCATCCAAGCCAATTCTTTGATGAAAAGGTTTTGAGCTTTGTCGATACTAGAATTTTCAGAAATTTGGCGTTCTTCTTTTTTCTCTAAATAATACGAATAATTGCCCTTGTATTGGTATATTTTTCCGTTGTCTAATTCAATGATTTCGTTACAAACACGTTCCAAAAAGAAACGGTCGTGCGTTACCATAAACAACGTGATGTTCTCTTTTGCAAAATAATCTTCTAACCATTCAATCATTTCTAAATCCAAGTGATTGGTTGGCTCATCTAAAATCAATAAATCAGGTTTGCTAATTAAAATAATCGCTAATGATAAACGCTTTTTTTGTCCACCCGACATGTTTTTGACTTTCATTTTTAAGTCTTCCAACTTTAGCTTGTATAGAATTTGCTTGAATTGCGTTTCAAAATCCCAAGCATTATGACGGTCCATATCATCAAAAGCGCGTTGATATGCTTCTTCATCATTCGGATTTTCTAAAGCTTTTTCGTAGCGTTCAATTACTTTCAGAATTTCATTATCTGAAGCAAAAATATTTTCCTCAATGGTTAATTCGTCTTGCAAATTATTATTTTGCGACAAAAACGCCATTTTTATCTCTTTTCGAATCACAACCTGACCCGTATCGGGTTCATCCAAACCATTAATCATGTTCATAATGGTGGTTTTTCCCGAACCGTTTTTAGCGATAAAAGCTATTTTTTGATCTTTGTTAATTCCAAAGGAAACGTCTTTAAAAAGAATGCGTTCGCCGTATGATTTCGATATATTTTCGACTGATAAGTAATTCATAATACAATTTAGAAGTGCAAAAATAGTTTATTGCAACTGATGATACAATCTTTTGGAATTAAATAAAAAAAGCCATCAGTTCTGACGGCTTTGAATTTGTTATTTTAAAATTTCTACTTCTAAATGACTTTCTTCAAAAATTTTAATAAAAGCCTTAGTGTAATCTTGTTTTTCTACTAAGTAAGGATTTTCTAAAAATTTCTGAGGATTTACAGCAATTAACGGATACCAAGTACTTTGTACTTGTATTTGAATTTTATGTCCTTTTTTGAAAGTATGTAAAACATCTTGTAATCTAAAATGAACTTCTGTAGTTGCGTTTGGATTTAAAGCTTCTGGTTTTTCAAAACTATTTCTAAAACGAGCGGGCATTACTTCGCTGCGCACCATTTGATGATAGTTCGCATAAAGCACATTTGGTTTGTCCTTATTTTGAGGTTCATCTGATGGGTAAATATCAATTATTTTCACAATAAAATCAGCATCAGTTGCAGTTGAAGCAATTTTTAACTTAGCCATAATTTCTCCTGCTAAGGTAATGTCTTCGGTTAGATAATCAGTCGTAAATGTAACCACATCAGGTCGACTCAAGGCAAATCTTTGGTCTTCGCTCATGTAATTTCTTGGCGTAAAACCATTATATTCTGCATAGTTAATGCTACTTGGGACAGGATTGTTTGGATCGCTGTAATATTCGCTAAAATTAGAACTTCCGCTTTTTTGGGTTTCCAATTTCCCGTTTGAACTTAGATAAAAATTAAGTTTTGTACTTTCTTTTGGTGGCCAATTCTGAAATGTTTTCCATTCTTTATTACCAGTGTCAAACATATAAGCTTCAGGAAGTTCTACAGCATCTTTTGATTTTTCTTTCAGATAATGATTGAAGAATTTATATTCTATATTTTTTTGATAAAAAGTAGCTATACTATCTCCAAAATAAATGTCGTTGTGATAATGTTTTCCGGCTTCTCTCGACCATCCTCCGTGAGAAAATGGTCCCATTACAATTGTGTTTTTTGCTTTTGGATTGTTTTTCTCAATCGTTTTGTAAATGTTTAATGGACCAGTTAAGTCCTCTGCATCGTACCATCCTCCAACGGTCATAACTGCGTGATCAATTCCTTTTAAATGAGGTAATAAATTTCTAGATTTCCAAAACTCATCGTAATTAGGATGAGTTACAATTTCTTGCATGAAAAAATTGTCTTTGTAGTAGGAGTCAACAGCTTCTTTTAAAGTTCCTATTTCTCTGTAAAAAATTGAACCATCTCTTGAAATTGATTTGATCGATTGGTCAGAATACCAAGCTTTATTTTCTGGTTTGGTTTTTTGAACACCAAATACAGGAAAAGTTTTGAAATATCCCATTATGAAAGCACCATTATGATGAAAATCATCGAAAAAGAAATCCGAAATAGGAGCTTGTGGAGATGATGCGACTAAAGCAGGATGATTGGCTAAAGTTCCAACCGCAGTATAAAATCCTGGGTAAGAAGTTCCGTATTGTCCTACTTTTCCATTATTGTTTTTAATGTTTTTGATTAACCAATCAATTGTATCGAAGGTGTCAGTGCTTTCGTCAACGTCTTTCTTCGTTTTGTGTTCAACTTGGGGCGTCATATTAGTAAAAGTACCTTCACTCATGTATCTTCCTCTCACATCTTGATATACAAAAATGTACTTGTCTTTTTGTAAAAATGTATTTGGTCCCAATGTTTTTTTGTACTTATCTTCACCATAAGGAGCAATACTATAACAAGTTCTTTGCATCAAAATAGGATATTTTTTACTTGAAGAAATATCTTTAGGTGAATAGATGGCAGTAAAAAGTTTTGTACCATCCCTCATAGGAATATAAACTTCTCTTTTATCATAATTTGCTAAAATATCCTCTTGTGAAAATATTGAAAAAGATGTTAAGAATAAAATTAGAGCAACTATTTTTCTCATAAATCGAATTTTAATTTTCGAAGATATTAAGTTTTTATTCAAAATGAAGATTCACTAATGTTAAAATTAAACTTTTAATTATATTCGCATCATGCAACTATCCGTAATCATACTTAATTATAATGTGCGCTTTTTTTTAGAGCAATGTGTTTTCAGTGTTCAAAAAGCATTGGAAGGCATTGATGGAGAAATTATAGTGATTGATAATGCTTCGTCCGATGATAGCTGTGAGATGATGAAAACCAAATTCCCGTTCATCAAACTCATTGAAAACACAGCTAATTTAGGTTTTCCAAAAGGAAATAATATAGGAGTTGCTCAAGCCAAAGGAGAATATATTTGCATTTTAAATCCAGATACTGTTGTTGCAGAAGATACTTTTTCTGAAATTTTAAACTCCCAACTCGTAACTCGTAACTCGCAACTCGGAATAATCGGTTGTAAATTAATTGACGGTGCTGGAAATTTTCTTCCCGAAAGCAAACGTGGCGTTCCAACGCCTTGGGTGGCTTTTACAAAGATTTTCGGATTGTATAAAATTTCGAATTACTTCGGAAAATATTACGCCGAACATCTATCTGAAAATCAAACGGGTGAAGTAGATATTTTGGTTGGTGCTTTTATGGTAATGAAGCGCGAATTGTATCTTAATATTGGCGGTTTTGATGAAAATTGTTTTATGTATTCAGATGATATTGATTTGAGTTATATGGTCAAGAAATTAGGAAATCAAAATTTCTACTTTCACAATACATCGGTAATTCATTACAAAGGTGAAAGCACTGTTCGTGACGAAACTTATATGAATCGATTTAGAGAAGCAATGCAGTTTTTTTATACGAAACATTTTAAAAAATCATGGTTTTTTGATTTCATGATGTATATTGGAAGTTTTATTTTTAGTTTTCTTAAAAAAAATCAGAAGAAATTGCAACTACATGAAATTTCAGAATATGTTATTTTTTCTAAACGCAATTTGAAATTAGATTTAAATAAAACAACAACATATTTGTTTGATTTTAATCAGTTTGTGAACAAGCCACAAAAAAACATTGAAATAATATTTGATACAACTACTTTTAATTTTAACGAAATTATTACTTTTATGCAGTTAAATAAGAGCAATAATATAAGTTATAAAAATTATATTTCAAGTTCGAACTTCCTAATTGGAAGTAATAACTCGATTGATAGAGGACAAATAATTTTGTTATAAAAAATTATTATATTCTTTATAAAACGAAGAAAAAATTATTATTTTTGCAAACCAAACACAAAAAAACAACTTTAGTTTAAAGATATGGCAAAGTTTGAATTAAAATTACCCAAGATGGGTGAAAGTGTTGCAGAAGCAACAGTTACTAACTGGTTAAAACAAGTTGGTGATAAAATTGAAATGGACGAAGCGGTTTTAGAAATTGCTACTGATAAAGTAGATAGCGAAGTGCCTTCGGAAGTTGCAGGAACACTTGTAGAAATTTTATTTAATACCGATGATGTAGTTCAAGTAGGGCAAACTATCGCTATTATCGAAACTGAAGGTGGTGTTTCTCAATCTTCAAATGTCATTTCGAGCGAAGTCGAGAAGCCGGTTGCAGTTGCCGAAGTAGCAAAAGCAGTAGAATTAGCGAAAGAAACTGTTGCTCCAGCTGATTTTTCAGCATCTGATAAGTTCTTTTCGCCACTAGTGAAAAACATTGCAAAAGAAGAAGGAATATCTTTAGCTGAATTAGAAGCAATTGCTGGTTCTGGTAAAGATGGCCGTGTAAACAAAGAAGATTTATTAAATTATATCAAAAATAGAGGAAGTCAGCCTGCAGTTGTTGCAACTCCAGCAGCGGCTCCAAAAGCAACTCCAGCTCCAGTAGCACAAGCCGTTCCGGTTTCTGTAAATGGTGGTGACGAGATTGTAGAGATGGACAGAATGCGTAAGTTGATTTCGGGTTACATGGTAGCTTCGGTTCAAACTTCGGCTCACGTACAATCGTTCATTGAAGTTGATGTTACGAACATCGTAAAATGGAGAGATAAAGTGAAAGCTGCTTTCGAAAAAAGAGAAGGTGAGAAGTTAACTTTTACACCAATTATGATGGAAGCGGTGGCAAAAGCCTTGAAAGATTTCCCAGGAATGAATATTTCAGTTGATGGTGATTTTATCATCAAACGTAAAAATATCAACTTAGGAATGGCAGCTGCGTTACCAAACGGAAACTTAATTGTTCCTGTAATTAAAAATGCTGACCAATTGAATTTAGTTGGAATGGCAAAAGCAGTTAACGATTTAGGAAACCGCGCTAAAGCAGGAAAATTAAAACCAGACGATACGCAAGGCGGAACATATACAGTTACGAATGTAGGAACTTTTGGTTCTGTTTTTGGAACACCAATTATCAACCAACCACAAGTAGGTATTTTAGCGTTAGGTGCCATTAGAAAAGTGCCTGCAGTTATCGAAACTCCAGAAGGAGATTTCATTGGAATCCGTCAAAAAATGTTCTTATCGCACTCTTATGATCATAGAGTCGTTGATGGAGCGTTAGGAGGAAGTTTTGTAAAACGCGTAGCGGATTACCTAGAAGCTTTTGATGTGAATAGAGATTTCTAAGCTGAAAATAAATTTATAAGTAAACCCGATAGTTTTAAAAGCTGTCGGGTTTTTTGTTATTTTTGATTTATTAAAAGTATGTTATGAAATTATTCTATTCTCTTATATGTGTTTCGTTTTTTACTATTTCTTGTAAAGAAGCAATTAAAAATGATGTAAAATTTGTTGCTGAGCAAAGTTTTGAAGAAATTCAATTCGTAGAACCAAAGGTTAGTAATAGTTTAGTTGTAAATAGCAAAGCAGATTTATTAGGCTATTGGGTTGGTGATTTTAAGGCGGATATCAGTGAAGAAAAAACAGATTCCATTTATCAAGAAAAAAATTATAACTTATTAAATAGAAAAATTACATTTTCTATCGATGAGATTAAAGGTGATTCTATTTTTGGTCATTCAATAACAGCAGGAAATATTAGCCTTTTTAAAGGTATTGTTTTTCAAAATGAAAGTAAATTCGTTATCAAAGCAGATGAGTTTAAGCAGTCAAAATATGACGGACTTTTTGTAATGAATATTAGTAAGAATGACAGTTTGTTAATAGGTAATTGGTTGGCTTATAATCCAAAAGAATTAAAAGTTGCAACAAGAAAGTATCAACTTCAAAAAAAGATATTTAAATACAATCCAAATAATAAAGTTGATGAAATATTTATTAATGATGATAAATTTAATGTGTTAAAATATAATGATACAATAGATGGTGAAGAAGTTGAAAACGAGTTTGAAGAGTATTTTACTAATACCGAAAAGTTATACGAGAAAAATGCTTCCATCGATGAACTAACATCAGATTTTGTTTCCAATTTGTCAAAAGCCGATATTTTTATTCTTCGAAATTCTATTTTTGCACGTCATGGATTTGCTTTTCGCGATAAACAATTGCGCATGTATTTTGAATTGTTTGATTGGTATATGCCTGTTTTTGGAGATGTTAAAGAGGATTTAACAGAAATCGAAATTAAAAATATCGATTTGCTACTTCGTTATGAACAAAACGCAGAAGAATACTACGATACATTTGGAAGATAATGTGGATTAAATATTCAAAATATCTTTTGTGGATTGGATATGTTTATTTTTCATATCTACTTTTGTTAATAACACTTCAGTATATTCCATATCATACGGATGTTGCTTTTTTACGAATTAAACAAGATGTAATAGTTTTCAATCATTATAGAATTGCTTTTTTTACTCATGTGTATACAAGTATATTCTTGATGATTTTTGGTGCTTTACAGTTTTCGAATTACATTCAAAAAAAACACATAAAACTACATCGAATTTCAGGAAGATTTTATGTCGGAATCCTATTATTGCTTTCAGGTCCAAGTGGTTTAGTAATGTCATATTATGCAAATGGTGGTTTATTTGCGCAAGTTTCTTTTTTATTGTTGTCTACTTTTTGGATATTATTCACCTTTATATCTTTTTATTTCATACTGAAAAAACAAGTAATCAAACATCAAAAATTTGCCATCAGAAGTTTTGCATTGACATTGTCTGCAATTTCACTTCGATTATTCAAATATTTATTGGTTTTCTTTTTGGAGCCTTTACCAATGGATGCATACCGAATTGCTGCATGGTCGGGATGGATATTTAATTTATTAGTTGCGGAAATTATTATTTATTATAAGTTTTCAAGAATTAGTAAATAAATAAATCTTCAATTATATTTGTAAGATATATAAACGCTATGGAATTAAAATTAACACGCCCAATTTGTTTTTTTGATCTTGAAACTACAGGAATCGATGTGGCAAGAGACCGAATTGTAGAAATCTCAATATTTAAAGTATATCCAAACGGAAATAAAGAAAGTAAAACTTGGTTGGTAAATCCTACTATTCCAATTCCGCCACAAACTACTGCAGTTCATGGAATTACCGATGAAAAAGTAGCCAATGAGCCAACATTCAAAGAATTAGCTACGCAAGTTCACAACATGATTAAAGATTCTGATTTGGCTGGATTTAATTCGGACCGTTTTGATATTCCGCTTTTAGCAGAGGAATTATTACGTGCTGAGGTTGATTTTGATATGAAAAACCGAGTTTCTGTTGATGTACAAACTATTTTTCATAAAATGGAAGAACGTACTTTAAGTGCGGCTTACAAATTCTATTGCGGACAAAGTTTAGAAAATGCACATAGTGCAGAAGCGGATACAATGGCAACTTACGAAATCTTAAAATCGCAATTAGATCGCTATGAGAATTTAGAAAATGATATGAAATCGTTATCTGAATTTACAACCCGAAAAAAATCAGTTGACTTTGCCGGATTCATTACTTTGAATAAGGAAGGAAAAGAGATTTTTAGTTTTGGAAAACACAAAGGTGCTATAGTGGATGATGTTTTTGATAAAGAACCTGGTTATTTCGGTTGGATTCAAAATGCAGATTTTCCACTATACACTAAAAAAGTGTTGACGGCAATTAAATTAAGAAAGTTAAACACTAAATAGAGTGATTAGTGAAAAGTAATTAGTAAATAGTTGCTAATTACTTTTTACTAATTACTAATCACTAGAATCATGAAAATAATTTGTATCGGTCGCAATTATGCCGACCATATTTCGGAATTGAATAATGAAAGACCAACGGAACCTGTAATCTTTTTGAAGCCAGATTCTTCCATATTACCTAATAAAAACCCATTTGTAATTCCGGCTTTTAGTAATGACATTCATCATGAAGTAGAAGTCTTGGTTAAGATTTGCCGAGTTGGTAAACATATCGACGCTAAATTTGCTCATAAATATTATGAAGAAATTGGTTTAGGAATCGATTTTACTGCTAGAGATGTGCAAAGTAAATTAAAAGAAAAAGGATTACCATGGGAAAAAGCCAAGGCTTTTGACCATTCAGCGGTAATTGGGAACTTTACACCGAAAAAACTTTATTCTTCGCTAGAAAATATTAACTTTGAATTACAATCAAACGGAACAACAGTTCAAGAAGGAAATACAAGTTTAATGTTGTGGAAAATAGATGAATTAATAGCTTATGTTTCACAATATTTTACGTTAAAAATAGGTGATATTATTTTTACAGGTACCCCAAAAGGTGTTGCAAAAGTAAATGAAGGAGATGTTTTAGAAGGTTTTTTAGAAGGTAAACCAATGTTCAAAATTCAAATCAAATAAATATGGCTTTACAATACAATTTAGCAAAGGTTTATGAAATTTCTGAAAATGATATTGAATTTGCGTTACAAATAGTAACGTTATTTTTTGAAGAGGTTCCTGCTGAAATTAAATCGATTAAAAATGCAATTGAAGATAAAGACTATACTAAAGCTTATACTTCATCACATAAAATTAAGCCTACTTTGGATTTACTTGGAATGGATTTAGCTTACGAAGAAAACCTTCAGGTTATGAATTGGGCTATGTCAGAAGGTAAAAGAAAAGAAATTAAAGAGGTATTCAAATCGTTAAAAGATAGAGTTGATTTAGCAGTAAAAGAAATTAAAAAAGATTTCAAACTGTAGTTATTCTGTTTTTTATTTTCCCAAAATCTATTAAATTATTTAAATGAAAGCCGCTATTGTAACCATTGGTGATGAGATACTTATTGGACAAATTGTTGATACAAATTCGTCTTATATTGCCAAAGCTTTAGATAAAATTGGAATTGCAACTCATGAAATGTTGTCTATTTCAGATGATAAAAAACACATCTTAAATACACTTAATTTATTGCAAAATAAGGTTGATGTTGTTATAGTAACAGGAGGACTAGGGCCAACAAAAGATGACATAACAAAGAAAACATTTTGTGATTATTTTGAAGATAATTTGATTGAAAATGAAGAAGTTTTATTTCATGTAAAATCAATTATTGAAGGAATTTATAAAAGACCAATCACCCAAATAAACAGAGATCAAGCGTTAGTTCCAACCAAAGCAAAGGTGCTGTTTAATAAAGTAGGAACAGCCCCTGGTATGTGGATGGAAAAGGAAAACACTGTTTTTATATCGTTACCTGGAGTTCCTTACGAAATGAAATATCTTGTTGATAATGAGGTGATTACTAATTTAGTTCAAAAGTTTGAGCGTCCATACATTGTGCATCAAACCATCATGACCTATGGTCGCGGTGAAAGCATGATTGCGGAGCAAATTGAAGAGTGGGAAGATAATTTGCCTGAATTTATAAAGTTAGCTTATTTGCCAAGTCCAGGAAAAGTTCGTTTGAGATTAACGGCAAGAGGTACGAATGAAGAACTATTACGAAATGAGATAAATAATCAGGTTCAAAAGCTTGATTTATTAATTCATGATATAATTGTTGGATACAATGAAGACGAACCTATTGAAGTAGTTTTAGGAAGATTATTAACTGATAAAAATTTAACAATTGCTACAGCAGAAAGTTGTACAGGTGGAAAAATTGCCGCAACTTTGTCTGCAGTTCCTGGAGCATCAAATTATTTCAAAGGAAGCGTTGTTAGTTATGCAACTCAAGCAAAAACAAATGTGTTAGGTGTTGCAAATGAGTTAATTATAGAACATGGAGTTGTAAGTGCAGAAGTTGCTGTTGAAATGGCAAAATCAGTACAAAAAATAATGGCTTCAGATTTTGCAATTGCTACTACTGGAAATGCGGGTCCAACAAAAGGAGATGATATAGCAGAATTAGGAACAGTTTTTATTGCAATTGCCACGAAAAGCGAGGTGTATGTTGAAGAATTTAACTTTGGTCAACCCCGTGAAAAGGTTATAGATAGGGCAGTTAGTAAAGCATTAGAACTCATTTATAAAGAAATTTTAAAAAAATAATAAAAGATAGTTGTGTATATGAAATCGATTTTGTTTCTTTGCACCCTGATTTTAGATAACGAAATAAAGCTGAATAATAATGTCAAGAGTTTGTGAACTTACAGGTAAAAGAGCAATGGTAGGGAACAATGTTTCTCACGCTATGAATAAAACAAAGAGAAAATTCTCTGTTAATTTAGTAAAAAAACGTTTTTACATTCCTGAAGAAGATAGATGGGTTACGTTGAAAATTTCAACTGCTGCACTAAAAACTATTAATAAAAATGGAATTGCTGCTGTATTAAAAAATGCAAAAGCAAACGGATTTGTTAAATCTGTATAATCCGCAATAATATATATCAAAATGGCAAAGAAAGGTAATAGAATCCAAGTTATTTTAGAATGTACAGAGCATAAAACTTCAGGAGTTCCTGGAACATCTCGTTACATTACTACAAAAAATAAAAAAAATACTCCAGATAGATTAGAGATTAAAAAATTTAATCCAATCTTAAAAAGAGTAACTGTACATAAAGAAATTAAATAAGATAAGTCATGGCAAAGAAAACCGTAGCAACTTTACAAACAGCTTCTAAAAGATTAACCAAAGCTATTAAAATGGTTAAATCTCCAAAATCTGGCGCTTACACATTCGTTGAATCTGTTATGGCTCCTGAATTAGTTGATGAATTCTTGAAAAAGAAATAATTCATAAAACAATTATATAGATAAGCTACTTTCGTTTGAAAGTAGCTTTTTTATTTTTACATTTGTCTCATATTATTTTAAAGCTAAACAAAAGGTATTCTTTTGAACCATGTTCCCGCTTTCCGCACTACATGGTAGTTTGCTTCAATCGGGGCTATAAACAATCAAACGGCGCCTATTAATTTGTTTTCAAAAGAATAATTATTTTAATCAAAAAATCATTAAATGAGCTTTTTTAAAAAAATATTCTCCTCCGAAAAAAAAGAACCTGTTTTAAATGAACAGGAGAAACAATCTTTAGATAAGGGTTTAGAAAAAACGAAAACATCTTTTTTTTCTAAGCTAACAAAAGCTGTTGCCGGAAAATCTAAAGTTGATGCAGATGTTTTAGATAATTTAGAGGAAATTTTAGTTTCTTCTGACGTTGGGGTAAATACAACATTAAAGATTATTGAGCGTATTGAAGAGCGTGTTTCAAAAGATAAATATCTAGGAACTGACGAGTTAAACGGAATTCTTCGTGAAGAAATTGCTAGTTTGCTTTCTGAAACGAATTCCGGTGAAGCTACACAATTTGACATCCCAAAGAATACGAAGCCTTATGTAATTATGGTTGTTGGTGTTAATGGTGTTGGTAAAACTACCACTATTGGAAAATTAGCTTATCAGTTTAAAAAGGCAGGTTACAATGTCGTTTTAGGCGCAGCAGACACATTTAGAGCAGCTGCAATTGACCAGTTACAAATTTGGGCAGATAGAGTAGGCGTGCCTATTGTAAAACAACAAATGGGAAGTGATCCTGCATCTGTAGCTTTTGATACCTTACAGAGCGCTGTGGCTCAAAATGCAGATATTGTAATTATTGACACTGCAGGTCGTTTACATAACAAAGTTGGTTTAATGAACGAACTTTCAAAAGTTAAAAAAGTAATGCAAAAAGTGGTGGAAAATACGCCAAATGATGTACTTTTGGTATTAGATGGTTCTACTGGTCAAAATGCATTTGAACAGGCAAAACAGTTTACAGCTGCTACAGAAGTATCTTGTTTAGCGGTTACAAAATTAGATGGAACTGCAAAAGGTGGTGTTGTTATTGGAATTTCAGACCAATTTCAAATACCAGTAAAATATATAGGAGTAGGTGAAGGAATTGAAGATTTACAAGTATTCAATAAATATGAATTTGTAGATTCATTTTTTAAATAAGTAAAATAGATCATGGAATTTTTAAAATACAGAACAATTCAGTTGCTAATTGCGGCTATTATTATGGCTTTAGTAGCTATTCCATTTAGTGATAATGATTATATATTTCTTACTTTGCGATTGTCATCGTTCGGAATTTTTATGTACTTGCTAATTAAATTTACAAGTGGTAAAAAAAAGGTAAAGAAATAAAAGAATAAAAAATAAATGCTGTTAGTTTATAACAGCATTTATTTTTTGCCATAATACATCATCAAAATCAGATAAACCAAAAGTTGAACTATCGGCTTCATTTCCCATTCTTATGATGACTATTTTTTTACTGGGAATCACATATATTTTCTGATCATTTTTTCCTAAAGCACAATACATATCATTTGGAGCACTTGTAATTAAACTTCCCGAAAATTGAAATTGTGATTGTGGTAAATGATAACTTGTTTTTCCGTTTAACCACCATAAATAACCATATGATAAGTTTATGTTTTGAGATGTTGTAGTACCATTTCTAAAATAATTTTCGTTTATAATTTGGTTATTTTCCCATTTTCCGTTATTCAAAGCTAATAAACCAAAACGTGCCATACTTCTAGTATTACTCCAATATACACTCAATCCTCCATTTTGAATCCAAGCACCACCTGTCATTCCAATTTTATCTCTTAACTTAGTATTAAAGTAATTTGTCCAGGTTTGCCCAGTCGCTTCGGAAACTACATCTTGTAATTTGACATAAACATTATGATATGCCCAACGTGTTCCAGCATCTGCCACATATTGTAAATTTGCAGGAGAAACATTATCACCTAGAGCATCGTTTAAGCCTGAAGACATGGTTAATAAATGCTTATTTGTAATTAAATTTTCTTTAGCTAAAGGAATACTTGTCCAACCTTCTCCTAAATAATCAGAAACTTTGTTGTTAATAGAAAGATAGCCTTCTTGTTCAGCAATCCCAGTAACTGTTGCTGTTAAAGTTTTACCGGCGCTTGCCCAATACCAATTCGTTGAAGCTGTATGTCCGTTGAAATAATTTTCCATTACAATTCTTCCGTTTTGAAGGATTATAAAGCTTTTTGAATTTTTTAATTCCAAATAATCTAATAAAGGTTGTACGGCATCTTGATTCCATCCTAAGTTAGATATCGTTTTAGTTTCCCATGTAGATGATCCTATTGGAGGAAAATACATTTCTTCTTCATTATTTGAAGTATCCTCAGAACTACAACTGAACAAAAGTAAAGCGACTACAAAAATTATGATTTTTTTCATAAAGGTTATTTAGGGTTGTACAATTGTTAGACAATAAAAGTAAGGAATAGTTTAATTCAAAAGAGAAATAATTGTAATTTTATGCCTTAATAAAATGGTTTCAAATGAAAAAAATAATCGTATTTATAGCTTTTATAGTATTATCGTCTTGTAAACAAACTATTACCAATGACAATATACAGTATTTGAATGGTTATTGGGAAATTGAAAAAGTAGAACTACCAAGTGGTGAAATGAAAGAATATAAGGTAAATGAAACCATTGACTTTTTTAAAATAGAATCAAATAAAGGTTTTAGAAAAAAAGTAATGCCACAATTAGATGGAACATATTTAACGAATGATCATCAAGAAGATATTATTATAACTTTTAAGGATGGCGACGCTACTATTCAGTATAAAACAAATTATGCTAGTTGGGATGAAAATATTATCGAATTAACAAATGATAAATTAGTTCTAAAAAATCAGCAAGAATTAGAGTATCATTATAAAAGACCAGCTAAATTTTCTATAAAATAACTATGGCAAAACGATTTAATGAAGAAAGTCCGATAGGAGATGTCTTAAAACAATTTATATCGCAAAATAAGTTAGAAGCAGGAATGGATGTTGTTAACGTTCGAGATGCATGGAAAAACTTAATGGGAAACGGAGTAAATAATTATACAACTGAAATTCAATTAAAAGGAAGTACACTTTATGTTGCATTGTCATCAGCAGTTTTGCGAGAAGAATTAAGTTACGGAAAAGACAAAATCATAAAAATGATAAATGAAGAACTTCGAAAAGACTTGGTAACAAATTTAATTTTACGATAAATAAAATCCCGATTCATTGAATCGGGATTTTATATTTTTATACATAATCGACTATACTGTCAACTGCGACTGAACACTCAATATTAAAATTGCTCTCTTCCTGAAAAATGGAAAGCACCTTCAATAGCTGCATTTTCATCAGAATCAGATCCGTGAACTGCATTTTCACCTATTGATGTAGCATATTTTTTACGGATTGTACCTTCAGCTGCATCAGCAGGATTTGTAGCACCAATTAAAGTTCTAAAATCTTCCACTGCATTTTCTTTTTCTAAGATAGCAGCCACGATTGGACCTCTTGTCATAAATTCAACTAATTCACCAAAAAATGGTCTTGCAGCATGAACAGCATAAAAAGCTTGTGCATCAGCAATAGTTAATTGAGTTAATTTCAAAGAAACGATTTTGAAACCACCTTCTGTAATCATGTTTAAGATTCCACCAATATGTCCGTTTTCTACAGCATCTGGTTTAATCATTGTAAATGTTCTGTTTGTTGCCATTTTTTTAAATTTTTTGCAAAGTTACTATTATTAATAGGTTTTGCAAGATTGTTTTTAATTTATTTCACAATACTTCTGGCAATTCTAAACCCATAAAATTCGTGCGTTTTATTTGGCTCTGTAGAAATTCTATTAGCTGGTCTTGCATAGTTTGGTTGGCTATCCCATGAACCACCTCTAACACTTCTTCTATTTCCCATTTCAGGACCTTTTGGATTGTCACCTTTTTCTAATTTATAGAAATCTTTATTATACCAATCCCAACACCATTCCCAAACATTTCCACTCATATCATACAAGCCTAGTTCATTTGGTAATTTGGTTCCTATAGTATGTGGTGTTCCTTTACTGTTCCCTTTGTGCCAAGCAACATCATCTAGAGTATTACTGCCACTATATTTAAATGATTTTGAAAGAGCACCTCCTTTAGCAGCATATTCCCATTCTGCTTCAGTTGGAAGTCTATATCCATTAGCTTTAAAGTTGCAAATAAAATTTGGGCCTTTTTTTGTGTACACTGGCTGAAGTTTTTCTTTTTTACTTAACCAGTTGCAATATGCAATTGCTTCGTTCCAAGTTATTCCATTAATTGGATGATTGTCTTGCCATCCCCAAGTTGGTTTTGCAGGCATTTTCATCTTGTTAGCTTTAATAAATTCTTTCCATTCCCATACGGTAACTTCAAATTTACTAATCTCAAATGAATTTAAGGTTACACTATGTTCGTTTTGCTCATCTACATCTGCTAATCCATCAGATTTTTTTGAACCCATTTTAAAAGTTCCTCCCTGAATTTTAACTAAATCAGAGTTGATAATACTATTTTTAAAGGCTAAAAGAGATAAAATTGTAATTAATAAGGTGGAATAAAACGTAATTTTTTTCATAAGTTATGTTGTTAATTTAGGTACGCAAATATAATAATAATTTAACAATAAGCAGTTTAAATGTTATATTGTTGATTTTACGCTAAAATTTATAGTAAAAAAATAAATATATTGCTTTTTGTCGAACAAAAAAGCATTTTATCGATATTTTTTAAATTGTAACAACAGTGAAATTATGTTCTAAAGGCTGTAAATCAGCGTGTAGTTTTTGTAAAAAAGCATCATAGGAATCGATTTTATCATAAAAAGCAGCAAAATTTGCTGTTCTTTCTTGTAAACCATTGTTTGGAAATAATTCATCTTGAATTTTTAAAATACTATTTAATTTTTCAGTATGAATTCTTTTTTCGGCTCTAAGAAGTTTTTTTTCTAAATTATCAAGACCTTTTAGTTGTTTTATTTCTTGAGCTTTTACAGCTCCTAAAAAAGACTTATCTGTTTTATTAGCAATTTCGTATAATGCTTCAAATTGCTTTCTTAAAGTTTCTTTTTGTTCCGAAAAATCAATATTGAACGCAGAAAATTCTTTCGTTTTTTTATCTAATAGCTTTTTTTGAGATAAAAAAACGTCATTCCAACTAACGTTTAACTTATCTAATTTTGAAACTTGTTTTTCTGTTACTAAAAGAACAGAATTTCGAACTAAAAGTATGGGAAATGTAATTTTGTTTGCTTCAAAATTAGATTTTAATTCTAACCAATAAGCAATTTCACCACCACCACCAATATAACATAAATTAGGTAAAATAACTTCTTGGTATAGTGGTCTTAAAATTACATTCGGACTAAAATTTTCTGGATGATTTTCTAATTCAACCAAAAGTTCTTGTTCTGTAAATTTTAATTTAGTGTTATTAATTAAATAACTTCCGTTTTCAAAAATAATGCGTTCTCTTAATTTATTTTGAATATAAAATAAGTTAATTTCTCTTGGACTAACTTGAATGTTGTATTCTTTTAATTTAAGAATGGTTTCATTTACTTTTTTAAATGAAGTTTGGTTTTTTAACTCCTCTTTTAGTTGCGGAATAAATATTTTTTTCAATTCTTTAGAATCGCCATCAAGAATAACTAAGCCTTCATTTTTAAATAACTCATTAGCTAAATATCTCGTAGCATCAGCTAAATTTTCATGTTCTAGATATGATTTTTTGAATAATTCTATTAAATAACTGGCATTATTTCCTATTCCTAGTTTAGAAGAAAAAGTTTCAAATACTAAATTTAATTCCGAAGTTTCTAATCGGCCAACGGGTCCATTACTTTCTTTTTTCCACTGAATTTTCTCCTCATTAAAATTAAAATAATTGATTTCTTCAAAATCATGGTCTTCAGTAGCCATCCAATAAATAGGAACGAAATTTTCAGATGGGTATGATTTTTTTAATTCTTTACATAAATTAATAGTAGTAACAATTTTGTACAAAAAATATAACGGCCCAGTAAATAAATTTAGCTGATGCCCAGTTGTAATAGTGTATGTATTAGATTGTTTTAAGAGTTTAATGTTGTGTAAAGTATTTTCAGATAGTACAAAATTTGTATACTGTTTTTCTAATTCAGACACCAAGATTTCACGATTCTCAAATGGAAAATTTTGTTTTTTTTCTCTCATTTGATCTTTAAAGTTTTCAATTTTTGGAAATCTATTGTATAACGATTGTAATTCAGATTTTTGGTCTAAATAATCAACAATTAGCGGTATGAAATAGCCTGATTTTTGATACGTTATACAGTCGTTTGGCATTTTAAAGTGTAATTTTTTGCTAAAATAATCAAAAATCAAATGACAATAATTAACATTTTGCCAATTTATAGTTAAAAGCCTTAAATTTTAATTTTACCTTTGCAAAAAAACTACAACTTGAAAGACATTCTCTTAATCACACCACCTTTTACCCAACTGAATACGCCGTATCCAGCAACGGCTTACATTAAAGGTTTTTTAAATACCAAAAACATTTCGGCGTTCCAAATGGATTTAGGTATCGAAGTGATTTTAGAATTGTTTTCAAAAGAAGGTTTAACGGATATTTTTTCATCCATCACCTATCATCCATCATCCAAATCAGAAAGAATTTTATTTCTGAAGGACGATTACATCAAAACCATCGATGCTGTTGTCGCTTTTCTTCAAGGAAAAAATCCATCATTAGCACGACAAATTTGTGCTGGGAATTTTTTGCCCGAAGCGTCTCGTTTTGAACAACTAGATGATATGGAATTTGCCTTTGGAACCATGGGAATGCAGGACAAAGCCAAACATTTAGCTACCTTATACTTAGAAGATTTATCCGATTTTATTGTGGAATGCGTCGATGAAAATTTTGGTTTTAGTCGTTATGCAGAGCGTTTAGGAAGAAGCGCAAATTCGTTTGATGAATTGTACAATCATTTGCAAAATGACCTAACTTTCATTGATGCTATTACGCTTAAAATTTTGAAAGAAAGAATTGAAGTAATACATCCAAAATTAGTTTTAATCTCAGTTCCTTTTCCTGGAAATTTATATAGCGCTTTTCGTTGTGGCCAATTCATAAAAGCGAATTTTCCGACTATAAAAATTGCAATGGGAGGCGGTTTTCCTAATACGGAACTTCGTGAATTAAAAGACCAACGTGTTTTCGAATTTTTCGATTTTATTACGTTAGATGATGGAGAACTTCCAGTGGAATTGCTTGTTAATTACGTTCTTAATTTACCTCCTTTGGAGGGGTTAGGGGATGCTAAAAGAACCTTTCTTCTAGAAAACAACCAAGTCGTTTACAAAAATAATTCCATTCGCCACGATTACAAACAATCAGAAGTAGGAACACCCGATTATTCTGATTTGTTGCTAGATAAATACATTTCGGTTATCGAAATTGCAAATCCTATGCACAGTTTATGGAGCGATGGTCGTTGGAATAAACTCACCATGGCGCACGGTTGCTATTGGGGAAAATGTACATTTTGTGATATTTCACTCGATTATATAAAACTTTACGAACCTATTGCTGCCAAAATTTTGGTAGACAGAATGGAAGAATTAATAGCCCAAACGGGCGAAAATGGTTTCCATTTTGTTGATGAAGCAGCGCCACCAGCTTTAATGCGTGAAGTAGCTTTGGAAATTATCAAACGAAAATTAGTTGTCACTTGGTGGACGAACATTCGTTTTGAAAAAAGCTTTACTGCTGATTTATGTTTGTTGTTGAAAGAATCGGGTTGTATTGCGGTTTCTGGCGGATTAGAAGTGGCTTCTGACCGACTTTTAGACTTAATTAAAAAAGGAGTTACCGTTGAACAAGTAGCACAAGTTACTCGAAATTTTACCGAATCGGGAATTATGGTGCATGCGTATTTGATGTATGGTTATCCAACACAAACGATTCAAGAAACCGTTGATAGTTTAGAAATGGTGCGTCAATTGTTTGAATTAGGTGTTTTGCAAAGTGGTTTTTGGCATCAATTTGCTATGACTGCGCATTCTCCTGTAGGAATGTTCCCTGAAGAATTTGGCGTAATTCCAGAACAGAACAAAATTACGTTTGCCAACAACGACATTAATTTTAAAGATAAAACCGGAATCAATCACGACAAGTTTAGTTTCGGATTGAAAAAATCCTTATTTAATTATATGCATGGCATTTGTTTCGATTATGATTTACAAGATTGGTTCGATTTTAAAATTCCAAAAACTAAAATTCCGAGCGATTTTATATTCAATTGCCTTCAAAAAGAACCAAATTTAACTGCAAGACCTAATTCAAGAATAGTATGGTTAGGAAGTCATCCACAAATTGAAATTTTTACGAAGTCTAAAAAGGGAAATAGTTGGGAAATGATGAAATTAAGTTTTCATACTAAAGTAAATTCCTTCGATATCATTTTAAATGAAGCAGAAGGTAAATGGCTAGTTTCTGTTTTAAAATTACTTTCGGTTAATAGTGAAAATAAAACTACTTTTTCTCAACTAAAGTCTAGTTTTGAAAGTGAATTAGAAGATTTTGAGTTGTTTTGGTTCAGTAAACCGATGCAAACTTTAAGAGCATCCGGATTACTTTTATTATAAAATAGCTATATTATTTTTACAAAATTTATGAGATTTATCATTTACGCAAACGATTTCTTTTTGTAAGTTTACTGCAACTAAAAATAATCTAATATGGATACCAATTATAAACTTTTAGTGAATAGTTCAACTTCTTTTGAGCTAACTGAAAGTAAACTTAAAAAACTTGATGCTGTTCAGGTTGAGGATTTAAAGTTTCATGTGTTAAAAGATCACAAACCTTTTAAAGCAGAAATTGTTTCAACAGATTTTATTTCTAAAAGATACACAATTAAAGTCAACAACAATACGTATGAAGTTGCAATTTCAGATGCTTTAGATGAATTAATCAAAGGTATGGGAATTGAAAGAGGAAAGACTAAAGTTGTTAATGCAATTAAGGCTCCAATGCCAGGTTTAATTCTTGAAATTAACGTAGAAGTAGGTCAATCTGTAAAAGAAAACGATCCTTTATTAATTTTAGAAGCCATGAAAATGGAAAACAGCTTCCTTTCGCCAAGAGATGGAGTTATTAAATCTATTGCTGTTGAAAAAGGAAATGCAGTTGACAAAGGACAATTATTAGTTGAATTTGAATAAAGTGATAAGATAAAAGTAGTAAGTATTTTGACTTTTTAAAAAGTGGAAATACTTGAATAAATTCAGGATAAATGAAAAAAATAACCAAAATATTAGTTGCAAATCGCGGTGAAATTGCCATAAGAGTAATGAAAACTGCAAAAAAAATGGGAATTAAAACGGTTGCTGTTTTTTCAACCGCCGATAGAAATGCCCTACATGTAAAATATGCAGATGAAGCGGTTTGTATTGGTGAAGCAGCTTCAAGTCAATCGTATTTACGAGGCGATAAAATTATTGAAGTTTGTAAAGATTTAGGCGTTGATGCTGTTCATCCAGGTTACGGGTTTTTAAGTGAAAATTCGGCTTTTGCTGAAGCTTGTGAGAAAAATAATATCATTTTCATTGGACCAAAATCGAAAGCCATTGAAATGATGGGAAGTAAATTAGCGGCAAAAGAAGCCGTTATGAAATATGATATTCCTATGGTTCCTGGAGTAGATCATGCAATTATTGATGTAGAAGAAGCTAAAAAAACGGCTAAAGCGGTTGGTTTTCCTATTTTAATAAAAGCGTCTGCTGGTGGTGGAGGAAAAGGAATGCGAGTAGTTGAAAGAGAAGAAGATTTTGAATCGCAAATGAATCGTGCAATTAGTGAAGCAACTTCGGCTTTTGGAGATGGTTCTGTTTTTATAGAAAAATATGTAACCAAACCACGTCACATCGAAATCCAAATTATGGCGGATAGTCACGGTAATGTGTTGTATGTTTTTGAAAGAGAATGTAGTATTCAACGTCGTCATCAAAAAGTGGTGGAAGAAGCACCTTCGTGTATTTTAACACCAGAAAAACGCAAAGAAATGGGAGAAGCTGCTGTAAAAGTAGCTCGTGCATGTGATTATTTAGGTGCAGGAACTGTAGAGTTTTTAATGGATGCCGATCATAATTTCTATTTTTTAGAGATGAATACTCGCTTACAAGTAGAACATCCTGTTACCGAAATGATTTCTGGTTTAGATTTAGTAGAATTACAAATTCGTGTTGCTCGCGGTGAAGCTTTACAAATGAAGCAAGAAGATTTGAAAATTCAAGGGCATGCCATGGAACTTCGAGTTTATGCTGAAGATTCTATGAATGATTTCTTACCAAATGTTGGATTTTTAAGTACTTACAAATTACCTGAAGGCGAAGGAATTCGAGTGGATAACGGTATTGAAGAAGGAATGGATGTGCCTATTTATTATGACCCTATGCTTTCTAAATTAGTGACATACGGAAAAACTCGTGAAGAATCTATAGAATTAATGATTAAGGCTATTGATAATTACCATGTAGAAGGAGTTGCAACAACATTGCCTTTTGGTAAATTCGTAATGGAACACGATGCATTCCGCTCGGGAGATTTTGATACTGGTTTTGTTAAAGCTTATTATGATGCTGAAAAATTAAAATCAAAATTTGATACAGAAGCTGAAATTGCTGCAATGATAGCTTTAAAGCAATATTTGGAAGACCAAAAAGTATTACGATTACCTAATTAATTGGCACATCGATAAATTGTCTAATTGACTCATTGAAAGAAAATGGAAGATAAAATAAAAATATTAAATGATAAAATTGCCTTAGCTAAACTAGGTGGAGGCGAAAAACGTATAGCTTCTCATCATGCTAAAAAGAAATTAACAGCTCGCGAAAGAGTGGAATATCTTTTAGATGAAGGTTCTTTTGAAGAAATTGGTATGCTAGTAACTCACAGAACTACCGATTTTGGAATGGAAAAAGAAATCTATTATGGTGATGGAGTAGTAACAGGTTATGGTACAATAAACGGAAGAATAGTTTATGTTTTTGCACAAGATTTTACAGTTTTTGGAGGTTCATTGTCTGAAACTCATGCTGAAAAAATATGCAAAGTAATGGATATGGCGCTAAAAAGTGGAGCACCTATGATTGGACTTAACGATTCTGGTGGCGCACGTATCCAAGAAGGTGTGCGTTCGCTTGGTGGTTATGCTGATATTTTTTATAAAAATGTGCAATCAAGTGGTGTAATTCCTCAAATTTCGGCTATTATGGGGCCTTGTGCTGGTGGAGCGGTTTATTCACCTGCAATGACCGATTTTACCATGATGGTAGAAGGAAATAGCTATATGTTTGTTACAGGTCCTAATGTGGTGAAAACAGTTACAAACGAAGAAGTAACTTCAGAAGAATTAGGAGGCGCAAGCACACATTCAACTAAATCAGGAGTAGCTCATATTACATCTCCAAACGGAATAGAATGTTTAGAAGATATTAAAAAATTATTGAGCTATGTACCTCAAAACAACAGAGAAACTACGCCAAAAGTTCCTTATGTTTTAGGAAATGAAGTTCGTGAAAAATTAGATACAATTGTTCCTGATAATGCGAACAAACCTTATGATATGCATGATGTAATTACAAACATCATAGATGAAGATTCGTTTTTTGAAATTCATAAAGATTTTGCAGAAAATATCATTGTCGGTTTTGCAAGATTAGGAGGAAGAAGTATTGGAATTGTAGCCAATAATCCTAAATATCTAGCGGGTTGTTTAGATGTAAAATCATCTATTAAAGGAGCGCGTTTTGTACGTTTTTGCGATTGTTTTAATATTCCTTTATTGGTATTAGAAGATGTGCCTGGTTTCTTACCAGGAACAGATCAAGAATGGAATGGAATTATTGTTCATGGGGCTAAATTATTATATGCATTTAGCGAAGCAACCGTTCCAAGAGTTACTGTAATTACTCGTAAAGCTTATGGTGGAGCTTACGATGTAATGAATTCTAAGCATATTGGTGCTGATATGAATTTTGCATGGCCAGGAGCAGAAATTGCGGTTATGGGTGCAAAAGGAGCATCGGAAATCATTTTTAAAAGAGAAATTAGCGAAGCAGCAGATCCAGCAGCTAAATTGTTAGAAAAAGAAGCGGAATATGCTGAATTATTTGCAAACCCTTATACTGCAGCTCGAAGAGGATTTATTGATGAAGTAATTTTACCTCACGATACAAGAAGAAAACTTTTAAAAGCATTTAGTATGCTTGAAAATAAAGTGGTGGAAACACCCAAAAGAAAACACGGAAATATTCCTTTATAAAATTAAGAAAGACCGACTAAATGTTGGTCTTTTGTTTTTTTAATTTGGAATCAACATAATTAGCAATAAAACCTAATTTCATTCGATTAAGCATTTTCTTTTCAAATTCCCAAAAAAAGGCAAACTGACCAAAAATAGAACCAACAATTATTAGTAATACTTGGTATATAGGAAAAATAAGTATAATTCTTAAAACTCTATATAACCAATGAGGTTCAAATGTTTCTGGAATTCCTACTAAACTCAAAAATGGTTTTGCTATTTGTAATGAGCTATAACCAGTGATTGCAAATACAATAAAAATAAGGCTTAATTGCCAATTTGAACTAACATTCCAGCGTTCTTTTAGTTTCTTCATAAATTAAATTCTAGGTGTAAAGCCACCGAGCTTTTGGTTATATTTTAGTTGAAAATAGACTAAATAATTATATATCATATAATTTACTTCGTAACCATAATCAATATGAGTGTCATAATTAATACTCATTTCATATAAATTTGGATTATATTGAGATGAAAGCATTGCTCTTCGATTCCATTCCAATACCCAAACGTTATTTCTTGCTTCTAAATAAGCTTGTGAATAATAATTTCTGGGTTTAGCATTACTATTAAACCAAGAAGAAAATCCAATATCAATTATTAGAACTTCATATTCAATTTTTTTATTTACTATACGAATAGTATCGCTTTCTAATTTTGGTTTATCATCAAATTTTTTTTCAGTTTTTGATGAATTACAAGCTAAAAGTATTGAAAAAACCATTGAAAACAGTAAAACAAAATATTTCATAGCTTCACGTATTTAGTATTGTATAAAGATAAAAAAAAAGCACCGACTTGGCCGATGCTTTTATGTATTTCTATTAATTTATTTTTATAAAATTAATTATTTTTTAGTAAGCTAATAATTTGCTCAGCAAGTTCAGTACCAATTCGGTCTTGTGCTTCACCAGTAGCGGCACCAATATGAGGTGTTAAAGAAATTTTTGGATGCATTAAAATTTGAATTTCTGGAGTTGGTTCGTTTTCAAATACATCTAATCCTGCAAATGCTACTTTATTATTGTCTAGTGCTTCAACTAAAGCAACTTCGTCGATAACTCCACCACGAGCACAATTAACAATTCCTACACCATCTTTTAATTGAGCAAATTCTTCTTTACCAATTACATAACCATCTTGAGCTGGTACATGTAAAGTAATAAAATCTGAATGTTTAAAAATGTCTTCTAAAGGTTCTGTTTTTATATCAACATTAATAAATTGACCATTGTAAAAATCAACGCGAATTACGGCATCGCTTAGAAATTTATCTGCAGCAAGAACTTTCATTCCTAATCCAAGTGCCATTTTTGCAACCGCTTGACCAATACGTCCAAATCCAATAATCCCTAAAGTTTTACCTCTAAGTTCAATTCCGTTTGCATAAGCTTTTTTCAATCCATCAAAGTTAGAATCTCCTTCTAAAGGCATGTTTCTATTAGAATCATGTAAAAAACGAACTCCAGTAAACAAATGAGCAAAAACTAATTCTGCTACACTTTCTGATGAAGAAGCAGGAGTATTTATAACATGTAGGTTTTTGCTACGAGCATAGTCTACATCTATGTTATCCATTCCAACACCTCCACGACCAATAATTTTTAATCCTGGGCAAGCATCAATTATATCTTGTCTAACTTTAGTAGCACTTCTTACTAAAATTACTTTTACATCATTAGTATTAATATAATTGGCAACTTGTTCTTGAGCTACTTTTGTTGTAATTACTTCAAAACCTCCTTTTTCTAAAGCTTTAATTCCGCTTTTTGAAATTCCGTCGTTTGCTAAAACTTTCATTTTTATGTTTAGTGTTTGTAGTTTAGAAGTTCAAAAGAAATCTAAACTGTAATTTTTATTAAATATTTTTCTCTAATTCTTGCATTACATCAACTAAAACTTGAACGCTTTCAATTGGTAATGCATTATACATTGATGCTCTATATCCTCCTACAGAACGATGTCCAGCTATACCAGATATTCCAACCGCTTTCCACATAGCATCAAATTTTGCTTCATGTTCAGGGTTTACTAATACAAATGTAGCATTCATGTTAGAACGATCTTCCAAGGCTGCAACTCCTTTGAATAATGGATTTCTGTCGATTTCAGCGTATAATAAATTTGCTTTAGCTTCATTGATTTTTTCAATAGCTGCAATTCCGCCTAATTTTTTTAACCATTGTAAAGTTAATAATGAAGCATAAACAGGAAATACAGGTGGAGTATTATACATACTTTCTTTAGAAATATGTTCTTGGTAATTTAACATACCCGGAATTGTTCTCCCTGTTTTTCCTAAAATTTCTTCTTTAACAACAACTAAAGTTGTTCCTGCTGGTCCCATATTTTTTTGAGCACCTGCATAAATAATATCAAATTTTGAAAAATCTAAACTTCTCGAAAAAATATCAGAACTCATATCACAAACTAATGGCATTGAAACTTCTGGAAAAGATTTCATTTGGGTTCCAAAAATTGTGTTATTACTTGTGCAGTGAAAATAATCGGCATCTGAAGGGACAGTATAATTTTTTGGAATATGATTATAGTTTTCAGGTTTTGAAGAAGCTACCACAATTGTTTCTCCAAAATGTTTAGCTTCTTTAATAGCTCCGCTAGCCCAAGTTCCCGTATCTAAATAGGCTGCTTTTCCATTAACTTTCATTAAATTGTAAGGAATCATTAAGAATTCTAAACTAGCACCACCAGCTAAAAATAAAGCTTGGTAACCTTTTCCTTCTAAACCTAATAATTCTAATACTAAAGCTCTTGCTTCGTCCATTACGGCAACAAAATCTTTGCTTCGATGTGAAATTTCTAAAAGCGACAATCCTGATTGATTAAAATCGATAATTGCTTGTGCCGATTTTTCAAATACTTCTTGAGGAAGTATACATGGACCTGCGCTGTAGTTGTGTTTTTTCATTTTTATTATATGTAGTTATTTGTGTATTTTAAAAAAGCAAATTTCGGAAATATCAACTAAAAACAGGCTTATAATTTAATAATAATTATGCGATGTTATTAACGAAAACCTTGTAGATTATGTAAAAAAATGATAATTGTGTAATTATATTTTTGATAAAAATGCAAGTGTGTCTACATTATCAGCATAATCCCAAAGATTTGGTTGCTGTGTTTTTCCAAAGGCAACTGATTGTGCAATTAAATTATTTGAAACAATACATTGAATTTGTTCAGCATCTTTAGCTAATTGATTTTCAACTTCTTTAATGTCTTCATAATATTCATAAAAAACAGAAGAAATAGGAGATGAATAGCTACTATCTTCTTTAATAGTTAAAAATTCGTTGTCTAATAATTTAAAATTACTCATTAAGAATACAGCTTTATTATAATCATAATTGTTGGCATATTTTTCATATTTAATAACGTCTCTATATTCAAACATAGCGTTAAAAAAAGCATCAAAATTATAACCTTTCGGTACAAATAGTTTAGATACATTTCGGCAACCTAATCCAAAATATCTAAAAATATCTTCACCTAAATTTATTAAATCTTCGTGAGATTCTGTTCCATTTAAAACGGCAACCGAATTTCTGTTTTTACGAATAATATTTGGTTTGTCTTTAAAGTAATATTCAAAATATCTTGCGGTATTGTTGCTTCCAGTGGCAATTACAACATCAAAACCTTCTAATTTATCTTCAACAAATGTTATTTTTGAGTTAAGATTTGGAGAAATAGCTATTAAATATTTGGCTAAAAATTTTAATAAATGTTGGTCATTTGATGATGTTTTTACCAATAAATCATGACCCGAAATTAATACCGAAAGAAAATCATGAAAACCCACTAAAGGAATATTTCCAGCTAAAATTAATCCTACTTTTTTCTTTTCAGTTTTAGAAAAATCATAGTTAGAAACCCATTGATTTAGGTTGTCTTCCGTTAATGCTTTTGACCAAGATTGAATACTAAAATGTACTTGTTCAGGTGTAAACCAACCATTATGAGATTGCGAAAGTTTAATTAAATCGGCAAAATCATTAAAGAATAATTCATTTTCTAAAACCGAAGAATCTTTTATATTTTCAACCTCAGAAAATTGGCGTAAAAATTTTCCTAATTCAACAAAACTCGATTTAATTTCATTTTGTAACATTTGTAACTTGTTTATATTTGGTTTACGTTGTATTTTTGCACAAAGATATGAAGTGAAAAGGCATTAGCCAAAAGTTTAAATTAATAAGAGATTCAACTTTTTAACAATTTAACTTTTAAATAATTAAATATAACGAAATGGCAATTATAATAACTGACGAATGTATTAACTGTGGTGCTTGCGAACCTGAATGTCCAAACACTGCAATTTATGAAGGGGCTGATGATTGGAGATGGAAAGATGGTACAAAATTAAGTGGAAAAGTAATTTTACCAGACGGTACTGAAGTTGATTCTGATGCAGCTCAAACACCAGTGTCAGACGATATTTATTACATTGTACCAGGAAAATGTACAGAATGTAAAGGGTTTCATGAAGAACCTCAATGTGCGGCTGTTTGCCCGGTAGATTGTTGTGTTCCCGATGATAATCATGTAGAAAGTGAAGAAACTTTATTAAACAGACAATCGTTTTTACACAACGAGTAATTTTTTTAAGAACATCTTAAAAAAGAGAATTTTCATAGAAAGTTCTCTTTTTTGTTTTCATACAGTTTAAAAACTTATGAAAAATGCTGTTTTTTGATTTTATTTTCGTTAAATTTGATTGTTAATCGGAAATTTATGATAAAAAAACTTACTTTTTTATTTATACTTTTTACATCTGTTGTCTTTTCGCAAAATATCGAATTTACGGTAATTGTAAAAGATTTTGATACCGATATGCCTATTGAAGAAGTAACTATTACTTCGCTAAGAACTCGTCAAGGCTTTTTAACCAATTCAGAAGGAAAAGCTTTTATTAGCCTCACTAGGTCATCTGATTTAGAATTTTCTCATTCTTCTTATAAAAAAAATTTCATTAAAGCATCTTCATTAAACAAAAATGAAAATGTAATTTACATGGAACCCATAACGCAACAGTTAGAAGAATATATTATTACAAAAGATCATCCACAAGAAATTTTAAAACGAATTATAGAGAACTCAAAAAATAATTTAACGCTTCCAGTTAATTTAAAAATTTACTTGCGCGAATTTTATAAAAGAGATAGTGATATAATTTTTTTTAACGATGGCTTAATTAATTTTCAGATTTTAGGAAATAAGAATAATATTAAAACCGATATTTTAGTAGAACAAAATCGAGCTGTTGGTATTTTGGACGGAAACATCGATCCAAACGTGTTAGGATATGATTTAAATAATATTATTGAAAATTATTATCAATTTAAGTATTTAGATGAGGTTTTAGATTCTAGAGCTAAGAAAACGTACGATTTTTTTGTAAAAACATATCCCTCTAACGAAGATTATTTGGTAATAAAAATTGTGCCTCTTTCAGAATCGAAAGGTATCTTATCAGATTTTAAGATTGTCTACGATAGTAAGAAAAAAATCATTATAGAAGTGAGTTCTTATGTTTCTCCAGACCGACTTCAGGCATATAAAGAAGGTATGTTTTCAACCCGAAAAGTGTATAAATTGGAATTCAAAAATACTTTTAGACAAGAAGGTGATTTTTATTATTTAGCTAATTCTAAAGAAGTAATTGGTTTTGAAAAACGCTATAAGAAACAAAATCGAAGAATCGAAGTAAAAAACCACATGGTAATTACTGATTTCGACAAAAAAATATTTGGATATGGTGATAAAAACGTTTTTAAAGATAAATCATTAATCAATAAAAAAACTTCTTTTTTTACGAATTATTGGGATGTAGAATCGGGTTTTGTTTCTACTTCTGAAGAGAAAGCGGTTATTGAAAGTTTAGGAAAAGCAAAAGAAGATATTCAAAACGAAGATAAAAATCCTAAAGAATAAGTAAGCAATCTAAATAAACTCCTTTTTATTTAATACTTTGATACTAATTAGGATTAAAGTATATTTGCGCACTTTTAAAAAATACATTCAGAATGAAAGCAGGAATTGTAGGATTACCAAATGTTGGAAAATCAACTTTATTTAATTGTTTATCAAACGCTAAAGCGCAAAGTGCTAACTTTCCGTTTTGTACTATAGAACCAAATATTGGTGTGGTAAACGTTCCAGATCCACGTATTGCTCGTTTAGAGGAATTAGTTAAGCCAGAGCGTGTTCAAATGGCAACGGTAGATATCGTAGATATTGCAGGTTTGGTAAAAGGAGCAAGTAAAGGAGAAGGTTTAGGAAATCAATTCTTAGGAAATATTAGAGAATGTAACGCTATTATTCACGTTTTACGTTGTTTTGATAACGATAACATCGTGCACGTAGACGGTAATGTAAATCCAATTCGCGATAAAGAAACTATCGATATCGAATTGCAATTAAAAGATTTGGAAACAGTTGAAAAACGTTTGGAAAAAACCAATCGTGCTGCAAAAACAGGTAACAAAGAAGCTCAAGCTGAAAAAGCTTTATTAGATAGAATTCGTGAGACTTTGATGGAAGCAAAATCGGCTCGTACGGTAGTTCCTCAAAATCAAGATGAGGTGGAGATGATGGAAGAATTTCAATTAATCACCACAAAACCAGTTTTATATGTTTGTAACGTAGACGAGGCTTCTGCTGTAAACGGAAACAAATATGTAGACCAAGTTCGTGAATTAGTAAAAGATGAAAATGCGGAAGTAATTATTCTTTCGGTAGGAGCAGAAGCAGATATTACCGAATTAGAAAGCTACGAAGAACGTCAAGTTTTCTTAGAAGACATGGGATTAACTGAGCCAGGTTCGGCAGTATTAATTCGTGCAGCGTATAAATTGTTAAAATTACAAACGTATTTCACAGCGGGTGTTAAAGAAGTTCGTGCTTGGACAATTAACATTGGAGATACTGCACCAAAAGCGGCAGGAGTTATTCATACCGATTTCGAAAAAGGTTTCATTAGAGCAGAAGTAATTGCTTTTGAAGATTTCTCTAACTTTGGTTCTGAATCTAAAGTTAAAGAAGCTGGAAAATTAAGAGTAGAAGGAAAAGAATACATCGTAAAAGATGGCGATGTGATGCACTTTAGATTTAACGTGTAATAAATTTCAATTTCATTATGGCTTTACAAGAAGAATTAGAAAAGCAAGGGCTTTGGTTGTTTAGATACAGAGGTGTTTTACCAGTTATTATTTTGGTTGTTGGTTTCTTACTTTTTATTCAAACAGAAATTCATCCTGAAACTTTTTTTCTAAAGAAAACGCCTTATGAAATTTATTTTGAAACTCTTTGTTTATTAATTAGTCTTTTCGGATTATTTATTAGAATATGTGTAATTGGTTTTACTCCTAAAAACACTTCTGGCAGAACAGTAAAAAATCAAGTGGCAGATAGTTTAAATACTACAGGTATGTATTCTTTAGTTAGACATCCACTATATGTAGGTAATTTTTTTATGTGGCTTGGTCCGGCAATAATGTCAGGAAATTTTTGGTTTGTGGTAGCTTTTGTTTTTTGTTATTGGGTTTATTATGAGCGAATTATGTATGCTGAAGAGCAGTTTTTAAGAAACAAATTCGGAAAAATCTATATAGATTGGTCTGAAAAAGTACCTGCATTTGTTCCAGATTTTAAAAATTTTATAAAAGCTAATTTATCTTTAAGTTGGAAAAAAGTAGTTAGAAAAGAGATAACGGGTATTTTTGTTTTATTTGCTATTTTCTTTGTTTTCGATTTCGTGGGAGTATATTTAAAAAACGAAAAAGAATTAAATCCTTTTTTGCTATATAGTATGATTTTTTTATTAATTGCTATTGTAATTATTAAAATCATAAAGAAAAATACCGATTGGTTAAAGCAGGAAAACCGATAATTTTTTTCATTTTTTTGGCATAAGTTTTGATATTTTCTTTCAAAACCAACCATCATAAAAAATCTCTTAATTATTTTAGCTACTTCGCTTTTATTTGCGTCTTGTAAAGAATCTGCAATAGAAAATAATTTTATCTATTTTTCGGAAGCCCAACCCGCAAATGTGAATATTATTTCCGAATTTCCTAAAAAGTTTATTGGCACATATGCCGTTGATACTTTGCACGGATTAGTAATAGAGCCAAAATGTACTTACCTAATCCAAAAAGAAACGATTACAGCTTTAAAATCGGAATTAGATTCTATTCCTGAATTAGAGTTTCGCAACAATCAAGTTTACGATAAATCCGAAAATAAATTTTATAAAACATTTAGAAAAGGCGATTCTGTTTCTTTTACTATAGAGCGTATAGATACCATTTTTTCTTTTGCCAAAAATGAAATTGCTAAAGCGTATAAATCTTCATTAATTCTAAATGAACAGGTTGATGGAAAATACCAAACTAATATCTTAAAATTAACTACATCAGGTGTTAAGTATATTACACTCGGAACCAAAAATGATTTTACAAAGTTACAGTCCGAATTAAAAATTCCATTCGAAACTATAATGGAAGAAAACGACACAGTTCACGTTGTTTTAACCCCATCTCGTGCCGATTTTAGAAAGTTGTTACGAAAAGAAGGATTTGATTTTGAGAGTAATTTTTTGTTTAAATAAAAAGTAGTGAAAATCATCAAAAAATATAAGTTAAGAATTCTTTCAATTCTATCTGTTTTATTCTTGTTTTTACCATTCGTACATCAATGTGATAATGTTGAATATGTAAATTCAAACCCTATTTGTGATGGTTGTGAGGTGTCATCCGATTCTCAAAGTTTAATTTCAGATTTTATTTTTTATGTAAAAGTTTACTTTGTTGAGGAAAGTGAAAGTGTTATTGATTTAATTTTTCAAATTAAAAATCTTTTTGATACAAGTATTTTAAATGACTTAGGAGCATTTTTATTACTTTTTTCTTCTCTATTTTCAATTTTATTGGTTTTGTTTTCTTTATTCGGATTATACAAAGTCTTTAAAAATAAGATGCGAAACATTTCAAAAGTGTATTTAACGAATTTAATTTTAGTTGTTCTGATTTTAGTAATTAATGCTTACATTTTTATCGACAGAATTGGTCAAATAAAAATTGGATTTTATTTATTATTGATTACCAATTTTTATCTTTTCATTCATTATAGAAAATTAAAGATTGATAAATAATTAGTCTCTTCTCTTTCTTTTTTGTTTTTGAGCTTGCCCTTGAACTTGCCCTTGAATTTGCTCTTGTCAACCGCATTTTGTCAATAACTTCTCAAATTGATACTTTTAAAATTTCGAGATATATGTTATATTGCACAAAATCCAAATTCTGTCTATGTTAGAGCAAAATCAATATACCGAAGACAATATACGTTCCCTCGATTGGAAAGAACATATTCGTATGCGTCCTGGTATGTATATCGGAAAGCTAGGTGATGGTTCATCACCAGATGATGGTATTTACATTCTGTTAAAGGAAGTTATGGACAACTGTATCGATGAATTCGTTATGGGTGCAGGTAAAACTATTGAGGTAACAATCAAAGATAAATTGGTAACCGTTCGCGATTATGGACGTGGTATTCCATTGGGGAAAGTTGTAGATGTAGTTTCCAAAATGAATACGGGTGGAAAATACGATTCCAAAGCCTTCAAAAAATCGGTGGGTTTAAATGGTGTCGGAACAAAAGCAGTTAATGCACTTTCCAACTTTTTTCGTGTAGAATCGGTTAGAGATAACCAACAAAAAGCAGCGGAATTCTCAGCCGGAAATTTAACCATAGAAGAAGACGTTCAAGAAACTACAAAGCGTAAAGGAACAAAAGTGTCTTTTATTGCCGATGAAGCTATTTTTAAAAACTACAAATACCGAAACGAGTACATTATTAAAATGCTTAAAAACTATTGTTATTTAAATCGTGGATTAACGATTTATTACAATGGTGAAAAGTATATTTCTGAATTTGGGCTAAAAGACTTATTAGAAGAAAATATTGCCGAAGAAGATATGGTGTATCCAATCATTCACTTAGAAGGTGATGATATTGAAGTTGCCATTACACATAGTAAATCGCAATATTCAGAAGAATACCATTCGTTTGTAAACGGACAAAACACAACGCAAGGAGGAACACATTTAGGCGCTTTTCGCGAGGCTATAGTAAAAACTATCAAAGAGTTTTACAACAAACCTTTTGAAGCTTCTGATATTCGTAAATCGATTGTTTCTGCTGTTTCTGTTAAGGTAGAAGAACCTGTTTTCGAATCGCAAACTAAAACCAAATTAGGTTCTACCGATATCGGACCAAACGGACCTTCGGTTCGTACCTTCGTAAATGATTTTATTAAAACCAATCTAGATAATTTCTTACATAAAAATCCGGAAATTGCCGATGCGTTATTGCGTAAGATTTTACAAGCCGAACGCGAACGTAAAGAACTTTCTGGAATTAGAAAGTTAGCCAAAGACCGTGCTAAAAAAGCCAGCCTTCATAATAAAAAATTACGAGATTGTCGTGTGCATTTAACCGATGCTAAAAATCCAAGAAGTTTAGAAAGTACACTTTTTATTACCGAGGGAGATTCGGCTTCGGGTTCGATTACGAAGAGTCGCGATGTGAATACACAAGCAGTTTTTAGTTTACGTGGTAAGCCTTTGAACTCGTACGGAATGACTAAGAAAATCGTATACGAAAACGAAGAATTCAATTTATTGCAAGCTGCCCTAAACATCGAAGAAGACATGGGCGATTTGCGTTACAACAATATCGTAATTGCAACCGATGCCGATGTCGATGGTATGCACATTCGCTTGTTGTTGATTACGTTTTTCTTGCAGTTTTTCCCTGAGTTAATTAAAGACGGACATTTGTATATTTTACAAACGCCTTTGTTCCGTGTGCGAAATAAAAAAGAAACGATTTATTGCTACAGCGAAGAAGAACGAGTTAACGCCATTGAAAAGTTAAAACCAAAACCAGAAATCACCCGATTCAAAGGATTAGGAGAAATTTCGCCAGATGAGTTCAAGCATTTCATTGGACAAGACATTCGATTAGATCCTGTCATGTTAGATAAAGCTACTTCTATTGAAACTTTGTTAGAGTTCTACATGGGTAAAAATACCCCAGACCGCCAAGAGTTTATCATTAACAATTTGAAAGTAGAGTTGGATGTAGTGGAGAAAAATTAGTGTTCAGTGTTCAGTTTATAGTGAGCAGTAATTTTGAATTAAAAAAGTATACTGAAAATAATTCAGCATAAAAATGAAAGACGAAGAAGAAGATAACATCATTCCAAACGAAGACGAAAATTTCGACAATCAAGACAATTCTCCTAACGAAGAAGGTTTTGACGATATTCGTGTTTCAACGGGACATCATTTTTACGAAAACAACGAAAACCCAGAAGACACCATTACCAAAGTTACAGGAATGTACAAAGATTGGTTTTTGGACTACGCTTCGTATGTAATTCTAGAACGTGCAGTTCCGGCGATTGAAGACGGTTTTAAACCGGTGCAACGTCGTATCATGCACTCTATGAAAGAGTTAGATGATGGGCGTTATAATAAAGTAGCGAATATCGTGGGTCACACTATGCAGTATCACCCTCACGGAGATGCGAGTATTGGTGACGCCATGGTGCAAATTGGGCAAAAAGAATTAATCATCGACATGCAAGGAAACTGGGGAAATATCTTAACAGGAGATAGTGCCGCAGCTTCGCGTTACATTGAGGCCCGAATTTCAAAATTTGGTCACGATGTGTTGTATTCGCCAAAAATCACCGAATGGGGAATGTCGTATGATGGTCGTCGTGCCGAACCAATTAATCTTCCGGTGAAGTTTCCTTTACTATTAGCACAAGGAGCAGAAGGTATTGCCGTAGGTTTATCGACCAAAGTGTTACCTCACAACTTTAACGAATTAATAGACTCTTCTATAAAAATATTAAAAGGAAAACCTTTTACCTTATTTCCCGATTTTCCAACTGCTGGTATTGCTGATGTTTCCAATTATAATGATGGATTACGTGGGGGTCGTGTGCGTGTGCGTGCAAAAATCGGTCAATTAGACAAACAAACTTTGGTGATTACCCAAATTCCGTTTTCAACCAATACGTCAACATTGATTGATAGTATTTTGAAAGCCAACGAAAAAGGGAAAATCAAAATCAAGAAAATTGAAGACAATACAGCTGCTGAGGTTGAAATTTTAATTCATTTGCCGGCAGGTGTTTCTCCAGATAAAATGATTGATGCTTTGTATGCTTTTACAGCTTGTGAAACATCAGTTGCTCCATTAGGATGTGTAATTGAGAATAACAAACCATTGTTTATTGGGGTTTCGGATATGCTGAAGATTTCGACCAATAGAACGGTTGATTTGCTAAAACGCGAATTAGAAATTCAGTTAGACGAATTAGAAAATAAATGGCATTTCTCTACGTTAGAAAAGATTTTCATTCGTGAGGAAATGTACATCGACTTCAAATTGTATTCCGATAGAGAATCGTTGTACAAATACATGTATGATCGATTTGAACCGTTTTTAAAATCATTTGTTCGAGAAATTAACGACGATGATTTGCAAAAATTAACGCAAATTCCAATGATTCGTATTACGCGTTTCGACTCGGATAAAGCGGATGATGCTATTGCAAAATTGGAAGCCGAAATGGAACAAGTGAAGTATCATTTGGACCATATTATTGATTATACGATTGATTTCTTCCAAAAACTAAAAGACAAATACGGAAAAGGACGCGAACGTCAAACCGAATTAAGAAGTTTTGATAATATTGAAGCTACGAAAGTAGTTTTAAGAAATACAAAATTATATGTAAATCGTGAAGAAGGTTTCTTTGGAACCGGTTTAAAGAAAGACGAGTACGTTGCCGATTGTTCAGATATCGATGATGTAATTGTATTCCTTCGCGATGGAAAAATGATGGTAGCGAAAGTAGATGATAAAAAATTCGTTGGAAAAGATATTATTCACATCGCTGTTTTTGATAAAAACGACAAACGAACCATTTACAACATGATGTATCGTGATGGTAAAAACGGTTCCACTTTCATCAAACGTTTCAATGTTTCTGGGGTAACTCGTGATAAATTTTACGATTTAACACAAGAAAAACCAGGCTCAATGGTGTCGTATTTTTCTGCCAATCCTAATGGAGAAGCCGAAGTCGTTACCATTTTATTACGCCAAGTAGGCAGTGTGAAAAAACTGAAATGGGATGTTGATTTCTCTGATATTGCTATCAAAGGAAGAGCTTCTCGAGGCAATACGGTGACCAAATATCCAATCAAAAAAATTGAGTTAAAGGAGAAAGGAATTTCAACTTTACGTCCGAGAAAAGTTTGGTTTGATGATACGGTACAACGTTTAAATGTAGATGGAAGAGGTGAACTTTTAGGTGAATTCCGTCCAAATGATCGTTTGTTGATTGTGAATCAATCGGGAAAACTGAAAACCATTATCCCCGAATTAACAACTCACTTTGAAGAAGACATGATTGTGTTGGAAAAATGGAATCCAAATAAACCAATTTCTTGTATTTATTATTGTGGTGAAAAAGACCGATATTTTGTAAAACGTTTCTTAGTTGAAAACGAAAACAAAGAAGAAATTTTCATCACCGAACACGAGAAATCACAATTAGAAATTGTTTCTACTGATTGGCGCCCGGTTGCTGATGTTATTTTTGCAAAAGTAAAAGGTGTTCAAAAGGAAAATCAAACCGTAGATTTGGAACAATTTATTTCAGTAAAAGGAATAAAAGCATTAGGAAATCAGCTTACAACAGATAAGGTAAAACAAATCAATTTATTAGAATCGTTACCGTATGAAGAACCAGAAGAAATTGTAGCAGAAGAACTAGAAGTTTTAGAAGAAAATAATATTTCTGAAGATATTCAAACAGAATTAGATGACGACGGACAAATAACGTTGTCTTTGGAATAAGATTTTGACCTGCAAGGTTTCCATAACTTTGTAGGTCTTTTTAATTTATACTTATGTATAGACTTACATTATTCGTATTTTTTTTATTTTTTAGTTTTTCTTTTGGTCAAAATAAAAGAGATTCTATTCTTGATTACTATAATGAAATAAGTAGAAAGGAATTAAACTTAAGAGATTTTAAAGATATCAAGTTTGATAAGTTTTATAGAATTTGGATTTCAAATTATCAAGTTGTTGAGTTAATTAAGTTTAATGATTCTATTTATGAAGGAAATTTAATTAATTCTGTTACTAGAGTTTCCAAGAAAAAAAAGGATGAAAAAGTTATTCAAGTTATTAAAATCCCTATAAAAATGGTAAATAAACTAATCTTAGAACTGAAAAGTAAAAATATTGAAGTTTTAAGAGATAGTTATGAGTTTGAAAATTATCCAAAAGGCTTTGATGGGAAATATTATACTTTTGAAATAGGCATAAATGATAAGAAAGTGATTTATTCATATTGGGAACCAGAGAGTTTTAAAGATTTAAACATAAATGATTTAAAAAGTGTACAACAAATATTAAAATCAATAAATAATGAATTTAATCTTTGGAATTACTTTATAAAGTTCAGAGATAGATTACCAAAAGGAATTTATCGATATGGTGGAGTCAATATTCAAGTATTAAATTGACTTTTATCATTTTTCATCCCAAATAAAACCTTTAATTTCGAATACCAATTATAACACAACAACTAATGTCAAATTTTCCATCAGACATTGAAATTGCACAAAATGCAACCATGTCTCACATTAAAGAAATCGCTAAAAAAATCAATATTGAAGAAGACGATTTAGAATATTATGGCAAGTACAAAGCCAAATTACCTTTACACTTACAGCAAGAAAATCCTAAAGGAAAACTAATATTAGTTTCTGCCATGTCGCCAACCAAATATGGCGAAGGTAAAACTACTATGTCAATTGGTTTAACAGATGGATTGAATTACATCGGAAAAAAAGCAATTGCCGTTTTGCGTGAACCATCGCTTGGACCAGTTTTCGGATTAAAAGGTGGCGCAGCTGGTGGCGGTTATGTTCAAGTGTTACCCATGGAAGACATTAATTTGCATTTTACGGGTGATTTTTCAGCAATTGAAAAAGCAAATAACTTGTTATCTGCTGTGATTGATAACAATTTACAAAACACGAAATATTCATTAAATCTAGATCCAAAATCTATTGCATGGAAACGTGTAATGGATATGAACGACCGTTCGCTTCGTCAGATTATTATTGGAGTGGGAGCCAAAGCGAATGGAACCATGCGCGAAGATGGTTTTAATATTACGCCAGCTTCCGAAGTCATGGCAATTATCTGTTTAGCAAAAGATTTAGAAGATTTAAAATTCCGATTAGGAAATATATTCGTTGGAAAAACGTTAGACGGAAAAGCTATTTTTGCTAGGGATTTAAATGTAGTAGGAGCAATGGCAACCTTATTGAAAGATGCTATTAAACCTAATCTAGTGCAAACCATCGACGGAAATCCAGCAATTTTACATGGCGGACCTTTCGCAAGTATTGCACAAGGAACCAATACGGCTATTGCCACTAAAATGGGATTGTCATTAGGTGATTATGCTGTTACTGAAGCTGGTTTCGGTGCCGATTTAGGTGCTGAAAAATTCTTACATATAAAGTGCGAACAAAGTGGTTTAAAACCTGATGCGGTTGTTTTAGTAGCAACAATTAGAGCTATTAAACATCATGCAGGATTAGCGGCAGAAGATTTTAAAACAGAAAGTGTAAGTGCTATTGAAAAGGGTTTTTGTAATTTAGAAAAACACATCGAAAATATTCAAAAATTCGGAATCAATCCTGTGGTTTGTGTTAATGCTTTTCCAGATGATACACAAGCGGAATATGATAAATTAATTGCTTTATGTGCCTCAAAAGGTGTTGCTGCAATTGTTAGTACCGCTTTTGTTGATGGAGGTAAAGGATCGGCTGAAGTAGCACAAAAAGTGGTGGATGAAATTGAAAAAGGAACAGCAAATTATAAACCGTTATACCAACCTTCGGATAGTATTGAGCATAAAATAAATACAGTTGCTAAAGAAATTTATGGAGCGAATTCAGTAGAGTTTTCTCCAAAATCAAAATCACAATTAAAGATGATTAACGATTTAGGTTTTAGTCATTTTTCAGTTTGTATGGCCAAAACACCAGCGAGTTTTTCAGACAATGAAAAGTTAATTGGTCGCCCAACGAATTTTGATATAACCGTTCGTGAATTTGAAATTGCAAGTGGTGCTGGATTTATTGTGCCACTTTTAGGTGAAGTAATGAGAATGCCTGGTTTACCAGCTGTTCCAAATGCAGAACGAATTGATATTGATAACAACGGAGTGATTACAGGATTGTCTTAAACGTATCTTTTATAAAATAAAAATGTCCCGATATTTATGAGGGCACTGAAAAAGTTCCTTTAAATAATAATTGCAATAATTTAAGGAG
>NZ_WIBH01000133.1:0-206 GCF_009495795.1 Flavobacterium sp. LMO6
TTTTGATACCATGCAATCGGGTTTTGGTCATTGTTTGTTAATGGAATGGAAATATCAATTGGTTTTGATAGGTCTATTTGTATGTTGTTGATGGTTGCTTTCATAATTTAACCACAAAGGTCACAAGGTTTTTCACTAAGTCCACAAAGCTTTGTGTTTCATTGTGCTTTCTTTGTGTTCTTAGTGGTTAATAATCAATCCAAATT
>NZ_WIBH01000134.1:0-206 GCF_009495795.1 Flavobacterium sp. LMO6
CGGTAAAGTTTACGATATTAAAATATCTGAAATTATACCGCTTTATGATTTGGCTAATGCGTTAACTACTGATTCGTGGTTAGTCGCTCCAAGTCGTGTTAAAGCAATAGAAAAGGTATTACAGAATATTGATGTTAATTTACGTTCTAAGCATAAGAATTTACAAATGAGTTCCAAATATGTAGGTATAAATAAATCTACTGGAA
>NZ_WIBH01000135.1:0-206 GCF_009495795.1 Flavobacterium sp. LMO6
ATTATTATTAGCACCGCAGCTCCGGCAGCATTACGAATTGTAGATGGAAACCAAGCCGTTGGTAAAGTATTAACATCAGACGCAAACGGAAATGCCTCATGGCAACAAATAACCAACAGCAGCATTGGCGACATACCGTTAATGGCATCTATTAATGGTCTTGAAATTCCAATATGTAATGATGTAACTGTTGGGTCTACAGGAAG
>NZ_WIBH01000136.1:0-204 GCF_009495795.1 Flavobacterium sp. LMO6
TTCCTGCGGTTAAGCCAGTAACAGATGTTGTTCCATCACCTGTTGGGTTACCTGGAGTCCAGTTATAAGAATATCCACCTGCACCACCTGTTGGTGTATTAATTGCAGCTGCACCATTAGATCCGCCGAAACAACTTACGTTTGTTTGTGATAACGGAGTTGCAACAATTGCACTAGGTTGCGTTATTGTAAAAGTTCGTGTTG
>NZ_WIBH01000137.1:0-201 GCF_009495795.1 Flavobacterium sp. LMO6
CTGTCTTCACTACATATTGTTTTTACAGGCGAAGGTATTGGCAATCCTGGATTTGCATTCACAGTTACAACTCCGCTCTGTAATGTATTACCTGTACAACCATTACGTACTGCTGTAACTTCAAAATAAATGGTTCCAGCAACTAATGGGTTACTTGTTATTACTTGTAAATCAAATCCTGTTGTTGTAGAAGTTGCTGTG
>NZ_WIBH01000014.1:0-49377 GCF_009495795.1 Flavobacterium sp. LMO6
TTCTACTCCTTAAATTATTGCAATTATTATTTAAAGGAACTTTTTCAGTGCCCTCCATATGACGGATACTTTTTTTATTTTGTCAGATAAGCGTAAATCATTTCTCTTTCTTCATCTGAAATTTTAGCTTCTTTTTGCATTCTTAACATGATAGGCTTCCATTGTTCTGCATTAAAATCTTTAGGACTATATAAATCGTGACATTTAGCACAATTGCTTTCAAAAAGGAGTTTGCCTTCTGCTAATTCAGCCGTTAGAGGCGCTTCAATAACAATAGGAGCATCATCAACTTTTGGTACTTCTGGTTGAATAACTTTTGGCGAACAAGCATAAAAAACAGCTAAAACAAAAGCAATTGAAAATAATTTAATCTTCATAATTTGTTGTGTTAATTTGAGTTTAAGATTATTTTTGAAGCCATATTTACTATATATTCAGAAATATCGTTTTTTAAATTTAATTTTTAAGGAACTACAAAGGAAACCGCATTTGCAGAAACCGTATTTAGATTTGGGAATACTTTTTTATTCAAATTAACATCTAAATATTCATTACTCCAATAGGATTCTCCGTAAGCTTTTACGTAAACTGTTTGCCCAGAAGTAAATCCAGCATTAATTAACTCAGTTTGTGTTAAAGTTGATTGATATGGATTGATTTGAGAAATAAAAGTTAGAGAATGGTACATGTAATTTGAATTACTAACTGTAGCACTGGTTGATAAAAAATATCTAACATATCTTCTGTTTGAATTATTTCCAGCTGGACTAGTTGTAATAGAAAAAACTACTTGTCCATTAACTATATTAACTAGTAAATCTGTTATCTCTGTGGAAGATGTTTTTCCTAAAGAAGGTATTTCTGTTATTGCATTTGCATTACCTTGATGGCTAAAATTAAACTTTTTAAAAACACCATATTGTGCTTTTTCATATTCAATAGTATACGTTCCAAATGGTACGTCTTCTAACACAAACTGTCCGTTACTATTTGTTAATGCTGTAATTAATGGATTTGTTCCAACCACTTTTACCAACATATTCGATTCATCTAAAAGCGTTGTTCCTTCGTCATATAAATTAACAGAACCTGTAATATTTGCTTTGGTGATAGGATCATTATTTGAATCATCACTACTGCATGATACCGTTGCAATCGCAAGGATAAACATTAAAATTTTAAATTTCATATCTTACTATTTTAATTTATTTTACAACAATACTTTCTTCATCAAATAATGGTGCCTCTTGTCCAACTTCAACAAAAATAGCTTTATTCTTATTGCTTTCATGAATTTCAAAATACCTAATTCCGCTATTCCCTGAACCCCAAATAGCACACGTATGGGTAACAGGACCTTCTTCTGTTTGTTTCTGATAAGCAGCAAGTGATTCTCCAGAAGGTCTTAATTCATAGCGCGTTACCCCTTTTCGATTACATGCAATCTTATGAAAAATACATTTATCCGTTTGTTTCCAATTTTCATCATCTTGCAATGCTTCAAATACATCTTCAATTTTTTGATTTTTTAAATGAAATACTTGAATAACAAGACCTAAAGCAACCGGACTTCCGTCTACTTGTTTTTCTATAAATGCACCAGGCAAAGTTTCACTTATTCCAATACTAAATTCTTTACTTCTTTGAGCCCAAAACTCAATACCTGCACCAGAAACTTTTTCCCAAACAAAACCGGAATACGCTTCTCTTGTTGGCTTATAAACGGATGTTTGAGTATTTTTAATTTCTTCTTTAGAAATATTTGTTGTTTTACAACTAGATAAAAACGAAAGTAAAAATAAAAAGAGACCGATTTTTTTCATGGCTGTAAATTGATTTTCAACTATTAAATATCAAATTTATTGATTTTATTGTAAAAAAAATAATTATTTTTTGATAATTGAATGGACAAAAAAAATCCTGAAACAATGTTTCAGGATTTCTATTATTTATTTTGGTGTTTTATTTTACATCCATTAATTCAACGTCAAACACTAAAGTTGCATCTGGTGGAATTACTCCTCCAGCACCTCTAGAACCGTATCCTAAATAAGAAGGAATCACAAAACGAGCTTTGTCTCCCACTTTTAATAAAGCAATACCTTCGTCCCATCCTTCAATAACTTGCCCAACTCCTAATTGAAATTCAATAGGTTGTTTTCTTTTATAAGATGAATCAAAAACTTGTCCGTTTTCTAAAGCTCCTTGGTAGTGAACAGATACTTTTTTACCTTTTTCAGCTTGTTTACCACTACCTTTTTGAATGATTTGGTAACGTAATCCACTTTCAGTCTTTTGAAAACCAGCGGCTAATTTTTCCAAAGCTTCCTCTGCCATTTTTTTTTGCTCAGCAATTCTTTTCGCTCTAGAACCTTCAAATGTTCTGAAAGCTTCCACTGCATTCCATTTTTGTGCCTCTTCACCTACTCTAATGATTTCAATAGTTTCCAAAGCATCGTCACCTTCAACAGCATCAACAACCTCTTGTCCTTCAATTACATGACCAAAAACAGTGTGCTTTCCATCTAACCAATTCGTAGGAACGTGAGTAATAAAAAATTGAGAACCATTTGTTCCAGGCCCAGCATTAGCCATAGATAAAACACCTGGTTTTTCGTGTTTTAAACTTGGGTGAAACTCATCGTCAAAGTTGTAACCAGGACCACCTGTTCCTTGCCCTTGAGGACAACCACCTTGTATCATAAAATCAGGAATAACACGGTGAAATTTTAATCCATCATAATAAGGTTTTCCCATTGGACGAGCCGAATTTTCTAATTGACCTTCTGCTAATCCTACAAAGTTACCTACTGTACCTGGTGTTAAATCGTGTGTTAATTTTACTAAAATAGCACCTTTAGCCGTGTTAAATTTAGCGTATATTCCGTTTTCCATTGTTTTGTTTTTTAATTTGAAAGTGCAAAATTACAAAATAAATAGTAGATTTGATATACAAAAATTGAATACTGTGGAAGCGAAAGATTACATCAACATCAACAAAGAAACATGGAACAACAAAGTCGATGTGCATATTGACTCCGATTTTTATGATATGGAGGGTTTTCTGAACGGAAAATCAACCTTAAATGCTATAGAATTGGAATTACTTGGCGATGTAAAAGGAAAAAAGATTTTACACTTACAATGTCATTTTGGTCAAGACACCATGACATTTTCAAGAATGGGCGCAAAAGCAACAGGAGTTGATTTATCAGATAAAGCTGTTGAAAGAGCAAGAGAAATCAATGAAAAATTAAATTTAGATACCACGTTCGTTTGTTGTGATATTTATGACGCTCCCAATCATTTAGATGAAAAATTTGATATTGTTTTTACCAGTTATGGAACCATTGGTTGGTTACCCAATCTAGATCAATGGGCTAAGGTAATTTCACACTTTTTAAAACTAGGCGGAAAATTTGTTATGGCTGATTTTCACCCCGTAGTTTGGATGTTTGATAATGATTTCAAAGAAGTTTTTTATAATTATTTCAATACCGAAGAAATTATTGAAGATGAATCGGGCACATACGCAAATAGAGAAGCTGAAATTTCAACACAAACCATTACTTGGAATCATCCCACCTCAGAACTTTTAAACGCCTTGATTACAAATGGCTTGGAACTAAATTGCTATAACGAATTCGATTATTCTCCTTATAATTGTTTCAACCAAACGGAAGAATTTGATTCCGAAGGTTCGGGAAAAAAATTTCGAATTAAACATTTGGAAAACAAAATTCCAATGGTGTATTCCCTTTCGGCAACTAAAAAATAATCTATTATCTTTGCACCATGCGAATTGATATTATTACAGTTTTACCCGAATTAATGCGAAGTCCGTTTGAGGCTTCTATTATGAAACGTGCCATTGAAAAAGGTTTGGTCGAAGTTCATTTTCATAATTTAAGAGACTACACTACCAACAAACAAAGGAGTGTAGACGATTATCAGTTTGGTGGCGGTGCCGGAATGGTGATGTCTGTACAACCCATTGACGCTTGTATTTCGAAACTAAAAAACGAAAGAACCTACGACGAAATCATCTACATGACGCCAGATGGAGAAACCTTAAACCAAAAAATGGCCAATTCGATTTCGATGTATGAGAACATAATAATTTTATGTGGACATTATAAAGGTGTCGATCAACGTGTTCGTGATATGCATATTACCCGAGAAATTTCAATTGGCGATTATGTGTTAAGTGGTGGCGAAATTGGTGCTATTGTATTTTGCGATGCGATTATTAGATTGATTCCCGGTGTTTTGAGTGATGAAACTTCGGCGTTGACAGATAGTTTTCAAGACAATTTATTATCTCCACCTATTTATACACGTCCTGCAGATTACAACGGGATTAAAGTTCCTGAAATTTTATTGAGTGGTAATTTTCCTAAAATTGAAAAATGGCGTGAGGATATGGCATATGAACACACTAAAAACAGAAGACCTGACTTATTGGATGAATAAATTTAGTTTTAAACTTAAAAAAAATAATTATTAAATTGTTAATTATTAATTTTTTACTACTTTTGCATCCACTTTGAATCAACCTCTGGCGATAGACGTGTATGTTGCTTTGAATCAAACATTTATAATAAAGACTATGTCAAATTTAGTTGATTTCGTTAATAGCGAATTTGTTACAAAAAAAGATTTCCCTGCATTCGGAGCTGGTGATACTATCACTGTTTACTACGAAATTAAAGAGGGTGAAAAAACTAGAACTCAGTTCTTCAAAGGAGTTGTAATCCAAAGAAGAGGTACTGGAGCTACTGAAACTTTTACAATTCGTAAAATGTCAGGTGCTGTTGGTGTTGAGCGTATCTTCCCAATCAACTTACCAGCTTTACAAAAAGTTGAAGTGAACCAAAGAGGTAAAGTTCGTAGAGCTCGTATCTACTACTTTAGAGATCTTACTGGTAAAAAAGCAAAAATCAAAGAAAGAAGATACAAAAACTAATTTGTACTTTCTCAAGTATAAAAAGCCACGACAATGTTGTGGCTTTTTTATTGAATTTTATGCAAGATTTAAGCAATTATCCTAAATTATTTCTTTCAAAATCCCTATATTTGGCAGATTTAACAAACTATATTCAAACATAATACATAACATTCATGTCTAATCAGTCTAAAATAATGTATACCATTACGGATGAAGCGCCAATGCTGGCAACACATTCGTTTTTACCTATTGTAAAAGCCTTTACAAAGCCTGCGAATATTGCTATAGAAACTAGAGATATTTCATTAGCAGGTAGAATTTTATCTAACTTTCCTGAATTCTTAAAAGAAGATCAAAAAATTGGTGATGCTTTATCTGAATTAGGACAATTAGCTACTACTCCTGAAGCAAATATTATTAAATTACCCAATATTTCAGCCTCTGTTCCTCAATTAAAAGAAGTAATTGCTGAACTTCAATCGCAAGGATATAACATTCCAAACTTCCCAGAAGAAGCTACTACAGAGGAAGAAAAAGCGGTTAAAGCAAAATATGCAAAAGTTTTAGGCTCTGCAGTAAACCCCGTTTTACGTGAAGGAAATTCTGACAGAAGAGCACCAAAAGCAGTTAAGAATTACGCAAAAAACAACCCACATTCTATGGGCGCTTGGTCTGCTGATTCTAAAACTGAAGTTGCTCACATGACAGATGGCGACTTTTATGGCAGTGAAAAATCGGTTACAATTACCGAAGCTTCTCAATTTGTAATTGAATTTGTTGCTGATAACGGAACTTCATCTATTTTAAAAGCAGCTTCTCCATTAAAAGCGGGTGAAATTATTGACTCATCTGTAATGAGCTTAAATGCTTTAAAAACATATGCGGCAAAAGAAATTGCTGATGCAAAAGCAAAAGGATTATTACTATCAGTTCATTTAAAAGCAACAATGATGAAGGTTTCGGACCCAATCATTTTTAGCGCAATTGTAAATGTTTTCTTTGCCGATGTATTTGCAAAATATGCTGATTTATTTGCAGAATTAAACGTAGATACCAAAAACGGATTAGGAGATGTTTATGCTAAAATTGCTGGACATCCTATGCAAACCGAAGTTGAAGCTGCTTTAAATGAAGCATTTGCTAACGGACCTGCAGTAGCCATGGTAAATTCTGAAAAAGGAATTACTAATTTCCAAATCCCTTCTGATGTTATTGTTGACGCTTCAATGCCTGCAATGATTAGAACTTCTGGTCAAATGTGGAATGCAGCCGGAAAACAACAAGATACTAAAGCATTAATTCCAGACAGATGTTATGCTGGTTTATATGTTGCAACTATTGATTTCTGCAAGAAAAATGGAGCTTTTGACCCAAAAACAATGGGAAGCGTTCCAAACGTAGGTTTAATGGCTCAAAAAGCTGAAGAATATGGTTCACACGATAAAACGTTCCAAATGTCTGCTAATGGTACTGTAAAAGTTACTGATGCCAATGGAAAAGTTTTTATGGAACAAAAGGTTAAAGCTGGCGATATTTTTAGAATGTGCCAAGTAAAAGATGCTCCTATTCAAGACTGGGTAAAATTAGCTGTTAACAGAGCAAGATTATCAAATACTCCTGCTGTTTTTTGGTTAGACGAAAACAGAGCACATGATAGAGAAGTAACTAAAAAAGTAACAACCTATTTAAAAGATTTTGACACTACCAGCTTAGATATTAGAATCTTAAATCCAATTGCTGCTACTCATTTTACTTTAGAAAGATTAAAAGCAGGTTTAGATACTATTTCAGTGACTGGAAACGTATTGCGTGATTATTTAACTGATTTATTCCCTATTTTAGAATTAGGAACTTCTGCTAAAATGTTGTCAATTGTTCCTTTAATGAATGGTGGCGGATTGTTTGAAACTGGCGCTGGAGGTTCTGCTCCAAAGCATGTGGAACAATTTATTGAAGAAGGTTATTTACGTTGGGATTCTTTAGGAGAAATTTTAGCTTTAGGAGTTTCATTAGAACATTTAGGTCAAACATTAAACAATGCTAAAGCCATAATTTTATCTGAAACATTAGACGAAGCAACTGAAAAGTTTTTAGCTAATGATAAATCTCCAGCAAGAAAAATTGGTCAATTAGACAATAGAGGTTCTCATTTTTACATTGCATTGTATTGGGCTCAAGCATTAGCTGCTCAGGACAAAGATTCCGAATTAAAAACAATCTTTACTCCTATTGCAACTGAGTTAACAGCAAACGAAGCAAAAATTAATGAAGAGTTAATTGCAGCGCAAGGAAAACCACAAAATATTGGTGGTTATTATCATCCAAACTTTGAATTAACAGACAAAGCAATGCGTCCGAGTACAACTTTAAATACTATTTTAGCAAAATTGAGTTAAATCTTAGTAACAAGTTTAAAAATAAAATAAGCGACCAAATTTGGTCGCTTATTTTATTTTTTATCCATAGGTTTAATATATTCTATAGTAAATTTTGCAGATACTCCTGTATTTAGATTCCAATCATTTGTTGTTATCAAATTGTCGTTTTCATCATAAATAGCAAAAGTAGCCGTATTAGGCCCTGCTAATCCTTGGTTTAAAGCCAAAATATCGATGTTATTTTCTCCTTCTCTTAATTCAATGTAACTTGTTTTAAAATTAGACTCTAAATAAATCATATTAAAGGCAACTGCACCATTAAGTAATATTCTTATTTTATCTCCGTCAGGATCCATATGATCCCTTGTCATTATTTTTAAAACCGGAGAAGTGACTTTAAATCTTCCAAAAAAAATATCTTCCCAACTTCCTTTTTGAACTTCTTTATTCAATCTTTTTTGAACTTCCTCACCAGGATTTTTAAATTCTGACTTTTTAATCATTACACTTTCTTCCCCTTTTTTCTGATTCAAAATTGAATATCTTTTTAAATAATCATCATTTTTATCAAAAATACTTTTATAGGGTAAGGTTATAGTTTTGGATTCCGTGTCTACTTTTGCAGGCTCATCCCAATTCAACTTCAATTTAGAATTTTTAAAAGGATTATCCTTTTGTGCCATTACCGACACAAATTGAAAAAGAAAAAGGAATGCAAATAATTTAAATTTCATTAATAATCTTTTGAAAGTTGTAAAATTAAAACAATAATTGATTTTTAATTATAAATTAACATATGTTTTAAACTTTTACTTATATTTTTTGTGAAATTTGTATTACAAAATCTATACCAAAAAATAATGCTAAAACAAAAACTTTACTGGTGTTTATTCTTTTTTTCTTTATTAGGATTTGGACAAGAAAAAGTAATTTTAAGTGGAGTTGCTTCAGATACCTACAATAACGAAACTTTAATTGGAGTCTCTGTCTACATTTCTGAACTTAATATAGGAACTTATACTAACGAGTATGGCTTCTATTCTATTTCTGTACCTCAAGGTAATTATACAGTTCAAGTAAGTTATGTAGGATTTGAAACTATTTTAGAAAAAATAGAAATCAATCAAAATGTAAAAAAGAACTTTAGTTTAAAAGAAAGTAATCAAGAACTAAAAGAAGTTGTAATAACAAAAAACATATACAGAACGAACATAAAAAAACCAGAAATGAGTGTTAATAAACTTTCTATTAACACCATCAAACAAATGCCTGCAATTCTAGGAGAAACCGATGTTATAAAATCGATTTTAACATTACCTGGTGTTACAAATGCCGGAGAAGGACAATCTGGATTTAATGTTCGTGGCGGTTCTGCAGATCAAAATTTAGTTTTACTTGACGAAGCTACGATATACAATACATCGCATTTATTTGGTTTCTTTTCTGTATTTAACACTGACGCAATTAAAGATCTTAAACTCTACAAAGGTGGCATCCCATCTCGTTTTGGAGGTCGAGTTGCTTCTGTGTTAGAAATTTATCAAAAGGACGGGAATAATACTGATTTTCATATGAATGGAGGTATTGGTATTATTTCTAGTAGATTATTAGTTGAAGGACCAATTGTGAAAAACAAAGGATCGTTCTTGTTTGCAGGAAGAAGTTCTTATGCGCATTTGTTTTTAAAACTTACCGATAATAAAAATTCGGCTTATTTTTATGATTTAAACACCAAATTAAGTTATAAACTTAATGAAAACAACAACTTATATGCTTCTGGATATTTCGGAAGAGATGTTTTTAGTTTAAATGAAAGTTTTGTAAATACGTATGGAAATTCGGTATTTAATTTAAGATGGAATCATTTATTTTCAAATAAGCTTTTTTCAAACCTATCCTTAATATATAGTGATTATTACTATGGGTTAACATTAGATTTCATAGGATTTAATTGGGATAGCGGAATTAAAAATTACAACTTAAAATATGATTTTAAGCATTACCTTTCAGATAAAGTAAAATTATTTTATGGCGCCAATGCTATTTATCATGATTTTAATCCTGGAAAAATTGAACCAACAAATGATACTTCGGGAATTAACCCTGATCAATTGGCTAAAAAATATGCATTTGAACCTTCTGTATATATTGATGTTGAGCAGCAAATTACAAATAAATTAGCAATCAATTATGGTTTACGTTACAGTAAATTTTATCGCTTAGGAGACGAAGAAATTAATTTATATGCAAACAATCAGGCGGTTGTTTATAATGAAGATTTTCAAATTTATGAAAAAGCTACTCCTATAGGCTCAGAATATTTTGGAAAAAACAAAACAATTGCACAATTTGGCAATCTAGAACCTCGTGTTTCAATTGCATACACTTTAAACGAAAGCAGTTCAATTAAAGCAAGTTATAACAGAATGTCGCAATATTTGCATTTAATTTCCAATACACAATCTCCAACTCCGCTAGATGTTTGGGCGCCAAGTGATGATTATTTAAAACCACAAATTTTAGATCAAGTGGCATTTGGTTATTTTAAAAACTTCCAAAATGATGATTATACACTTGAAGTTGAAACTTTCTTTAAAAAACTTAAAAACAGACTTGATTATATAGATGGAGCCGATTTAATTGCAAATGACGATATTGAGCAAGTAGTTTTAAACGGAGAAGCAAGAGCGTATGGTTTAGAAATTTTAGCTCGTAAAAATAATGGAAAACTTAATGGATGGATTTCCTATACTCTTTCTCGTTCCGAACAAAGAACACCAGGAAGAACAGCCGTGGAAACCGGAATCAATAATGGAGAATGGTATAAAACAGGTTGGGATAAACTACACAATATTGCTATTACTAGCATGTATAAACTAAATGAAAAATGGAGTTTTAGTAGCATTTTTTCACTTCAGTCTGGGCAACCAGTTACGTATCCAAATGGACAATATCAATATCAAGGAATTAGCGTTCCTACGTATGGATTACGTAATGAAAACCGATTACCAACTTACCATCGTTTAGATATATCGGCAACTTTAGTTCCTGAAAAAAATAAAACCAGAAACTGGCATGGTGAATGGGTTTTTGGAATTTACAATGTGTATAGTCGGAAAAATGCTGCTTCAATTAGTTTTAGACAAAATCAAGATTCTGGAAATAACGAAGCGGTTCGATTGTCTATTTTTGGTATCGTACCAAGTGTAACCTATAATTTTAAATTTTAGTTATGGCAAATAAATTATTAAAAATAGTATCGTTATTTCTTATAACATTCATAACTTCATTTACATTTATCAGTTGTGAAGATGTCGTTGAGATTGACTTACCAACCGCAGCACCAAGATTAGTAATTGATGCTTCTATAAAATGGCAAAAAGGAACGCTAGGAAATGAGCAAACCATAAAATTAAGCACAACTACCGATTTTTATTCTTCAACAATTCCAACTGTTAGTGGAGCTACTGTTTATATTACTGATGGAAATGCAATTCAATATGACTTCAATGAAATTCCTGGCACAGGTAATTATGTATGCACAAATTTTAATCCAGAAATTAGACAATCTTATACTTTAACTGTTATTTATGACAGTCAAATATATATGGCTACAGAAGCATTAATAGAAGTTCCAACCATTGATTCTGTGGAACAAACCGAAGATGGAGGCTTTACCGGAAATGAAAAAGAGGTAAAATTCTTTTATCAAGACAATGGATTAGTTTCTAATTTTTATTTAGAAGAATATAATTCGTCTTTTACAACGTTACCAGAATATGATGTTATAGATGACAGCTTTTTTCAAGGAAATCAAATGTTTGGCTTGTACACTAATGAAGACATGAAAACAGATGACACTTTGCAATTTACACTCCACGGAATTTCGGAAACCTATTACAATTATATGAATATTTTATTAGGTATTGCTGGAGGAAATGGTGGTAGTCCATTTCAAACTCCACCTGCAACGGTTAGAGGTAATATCGTTAATCAAACTAATTTTAATAATTTTGCATTAGGATTTTTCAGATTATCAGAAATTGATACTATGAATTATATTGTTGAATAATTTTATATAAATTCGTAATCCTTAATTCTAAAACTAAATGTCTTCACATCACATTGTTCGCGACGATCAAGAACCTGCTTTAATTATTGCTAATGGAGCAGCCTGTAGTGAAGAACTAATAGGACAATTACTAGAATGGTCGCCATTAGTGATTGTTTTAGATGCTGCAATTGAACGCGTACTAGAACTTGGCATAAAAGTAGATGTTTTATTAGGTGATTTTGACAGAGGATTTAATCCTGAATATTATTTAGAAAAACAATATCCATTAAAAATTGTTCATACACCCAATCAAGATAAAACAGATTTAGAAAAAGCTTTTGATTACCTCATAGAAGAAGGTCATAAAGCTGTAAATGTTGTTTGGGCCACCGGAAAACGTGCCGATCATACGATAACTAACATTACGAATATAGTAGCTTATCGAGATAAGTTGAAAATTGTAGTACTCGATGACTATTCTAAAGTTTTTTTACTGCCTGTAAAATACAATAAATGGTATTTAGCTAATACCGTGTTATCATTAATTCCGATTGGAAAAGTAAGCGGAATTACAACAAAAAACTTATTTTATCCACTAAATAATGAAGAATTAACTATCGGTTATCGCACCGGAAGCAGCAATCATGTAACCGAAGACGGCATTGTTTCAATTGAACACATTAAAGGTGATTTATTGCTAATGGAATGTTGGGATTAACTTTTTTCGTATCTTCGTAAAAATGTTTAATTATGAATACATTGGAACTAAAAAACATTCTAAAATTTAAAATTGACCGCATAAACGATAAAAAGTTTTTAGAGGCATTAACTATTTTGATAGAATCTAAAACTGACCCAATTATGTCGCTATCCAATGAACAAAAAAACAAATTAGAAGAATCTAGAAATGAATATCTTTTAGGGAATTTTGAGAACAACAATGTTGTTAACGAAGAAATGGAAAAATGGCTGAAAGAATAATTGTTTGGTCTTCAAAAGCAAAAATTGATTTAATAAACCTTTATGAATTTTACAACTATCGAAATAAAAGCAAAACCTATTCTCTTAAATTACATAGAAAAATTCAAAAAGAAATTAAACTATTGCTTAAACAACCCGAAATTGGTAAAAAAACAAATAAAATTAGAGTTAGAGGCTTATTAATTGACAACCATTACCTTTTCTACGAGATTTTTCAAGAACATATTGTTGTTTTAGCCGTATGGGAAAACAGCCAAAACCCTTCAAAATTAAAGCTTTAAATGAAATTCCAAGTTGTTTCAGAATACAAACCTACAGGTGACCAACCACAAGCCATTGAAAAACTTTCAAAAGGCATTGTAAATGGAGAAAAATATCAAACTTTACTTGGTGTTACAGGTTCTGGAAAAACATTTACGGTTGCTAATGTAGTTCAGGAAGTACAAAAACCTACTTTAGTTTTAGCACATAATAAAACTTTAGCGGCTCAATTATACTCGGAATTCAAGCAATTTTTTCCAAATAATTCGGTGCAGTATTTTGTATCGTATTACGATTATTATCAACCCGAAGCCTTTATTCCTGTTACAGGAACCTATATTGAAAAAGATTTATCTATTAACGAAGAATTAGAAAAATTGCGTTTAAGTACTACTTCTGCCCTACTTTCGGGACGTAGAGATATTATCGTAATTTCTTCTGTATCTTGTTTATACGGAATAGGAAATCCCGTTGAGTTTCAGAAAAATGTGGTGAATTTAGAAACTGGTCAGCAAATTTCTCGAACCAAATTATTACATCAATTGGTGCAAAGTTTATATTCGAGAACCGAAGCCGATTTCAATCCTGGAAATTTTAGAATTAAAGGCGATATCGTGGAAATTTTTCCAAGTTATGGCGACGAACCTTTCCGAATTCACTTTTTTGGAGACGAAATTGAAGAAATTGAAGCATTTGATGCTCGAACAGCGCAGGTTTTAGAACGCTATGAAAAACTAACGATATATCCGGCAAATATGTTTGTGACTTCGCCAGATGTATTACAAAATGCTATTTGGGCTATCCAACAAGATTTAGTAAAACAAGTCGATTATTTTAAAGAAATTGGAAAACATTTAGAAGCCAAACGATTGGAAGAACGAACTAATTTCGACTTAGAAATGATTCGCGAATTAGGCTATTGTTCAGGAATTGAAAACTATTCGCGTTATTTAGATGGAAGAGAACCTGGAACAAGACCTTTCTGCTTATTAGATTATTTTCCAGATGATTTTTTAATGGTTGTGGATGAAAGTCACGTTACGATTTCGCAAGTGCATGCCATGTATGGAGGTGATAGAAGCAGAAAAGAGAACTTAGTAGAATATGGTTTTAGATTGCCTGCTGCCATGGACAATCGTCCGTTGAAGTTTGAAGAATTTGAAGCTTTACAAAATCAAGTAATTTATGTATCAGCAACGCCTGCCGACTATGAATTAGAAAAAACAGAAGGCGTTTATGTAGAACAAGTAATTCGTCCTACTGGATTATTAGATCCAATTATAGAAATTCGCCCTAGCGCCAATCAAATTGATGATTTAATTGAAGAAATTCAATTGCGCTGTGAAGCAGACGAACGCGTTTTAGTGACTACTTTAACCAAAAGAATGGCAGAAGAATTGGCCAAATACCTTACCAAAGTAGCCATTAGATGTCGTTATATTCATTCTGATGTAGATACATTAGAGCGTGTAGAAATCATGCAAGATTTAAGAAAAGGTGTATTTGATGTGCTAATTGGTGTCAACTTACTTCGTGAAGGTTTAGATTTACCTGAAGTTTCACTGGTAGCTATTTTAGATGCCGATAAAGAAGGTTTTTTACGTAGTCATCGTTCATTAACGCAAACTGTAGGTCGTGCTGCACGTAATGTAAACGGAAAAGCCATTATGTATGCTGATAAAATTACAAAAAGCATGCAAAAAACAATAGATGAAACCACCTACAGAAGAGAAAAACAAACTAAATACAACACCAAACACGGATTGGAACCAAAGGCTTTGAACAAAAGTTTAGGAAGTGCTTTAAGTGGTAATTCGGTTTCAACAGGCTATTTTGAAAAAGAAGCATTGAAAGCCGCAGAGCCAGAAAGTTTGTATTTATCAAAACCGGAAATAGAAAAGAAAATAAGAGACATGCGTAAACTAATGGAAAAAGCCGCTAAAGAATTAGACTTTATGCAAGCTGCCAAATTACGCGATGATATAAAAGCATTGCAGGATAAATTGTAATTGAATGACTAATAAACGAAACGTCACTTCGAGTGATTTTATGTTTTAAAAACCCTAGTTTTTGGAATATAAAATTGTATCGAGAAATACAGAAACGAATTTTTCTTCTACAGTTCTCGATACATTTTTTATAAAATAGTTCAGACAATTTTATAAAAAAAACTCGAAGTGACGAAGATGATAAAATTAAAACCAGTAATAAAAAACATATGAGCAAAATTAACAACATTTTAAAACTAGAAGACGAAGTAGCCATCATTGAAGCTGTTGGGACATTAATTTGGGATAAAAAAGAAGAAACTGAAGACTTTTCATCATTAACAGATGAAGAAAAAGTATTTGTTTTTATCGATATTTTTGAAGGTGCTATGGGAGAAGGCGGATTTGAATTCTTCTTTTCTTCAGAATCTGGAAATTTTGTTGAAGAAATAATTACTTCTTATCAAGAAATAAAAGCGATTAAAACGGCTGAATTAATTTCAAATGCAGTTAAAATTTTTCCAAAAGGATACGATACTAACCTAGAAAATCGTATTGCTGCCATAGAAAAAGCTGATGAAAACACAATTTCTGGTTGGGAAGATTTAGACGAACTTTTCTTTACCAATGAAACTGAAGAAGATGTGGTTACACTTATTGTAAATTATATTAAAGACAACGAAAATCAGTTTGGAAACTAACTAATTATGTTGCTCACTAAAAACAGATAATAAAACTTCGGCAGGAACCATTCTTTCTGGCGAAGTTTTCATTAAATGCAATACACGTTTCATAGCAAATGGATTTAATCCCATATTAATACCAATTTCATTGATTTTAATTTGCTCTCTTTCGTGTAATACACCATCACAATGCATTAACAAAGCCAAACGATAGAACTGACAAATTCTATTGAATTCGTCTTTAATAACCACTGTTTTGTTACTAGTTTGAAACAATTTCAAAAACGTTTCCTTTTCTATTTCAAGTTCTTGAGATACAATTTCTAAGAAATCATACTCTCTGTCGTGCAATTCGCCATCTATTAATGCAAACGCAATCATTTCTTGCAATAAACTTATTTTTTCTTGGTAACTGTCCATCAAAATAGTAATTTTATGTCTTAGATATATTTCAAATATAAAAATGAAAAAGCACTATTTACTTGTTTCTGTCTTTTTTTTATTAACATACTATTGTGGATGGTCGCAAGGCAGCATTTCTACTTTTGAAATAAAAGCACCACAATTACAGACTTCAAAGAAAATTTGGGTGTATTTACCCTACAATTACGAGTCGTCGCAAAAGAAATTTCCAGTTATTTATATGCACGATGCGCAAAATCTGTTTGATGCCAAAACTTCTTATGCTGGAGAATGGCGTGTAGATGAAACTTTAGATAGTTTAAAAGCCGAAGTAATTATAATAGGTATTGAACACGGAAATGAAAAACGAATAAACGAACTTACTCCTTTTACCCATACAGAATATGGCGGAGGAAATGCCGATGCTTATTTAGATTTTATAGTAACCACATTAAAGCCTTATGTTGAAACAACATACAGAACTAAAACCGGAAAATACAATACAGCAATTGCAGGAAGCTCATTAGGTGGACTTGTTTCCTATTATGCCATTTTAAAATACCCAAAAGTGTTCGGAAAAGCAGCCGTTTTTTCGCCTTCATTTTGGATTAATCCCGAATTGTATACCCTTACAGAAAAGACGAAAAAAATAAACACTAAACTGTATTTTATGTGTGGCACATCAGAAAGTGAAACCATGGAGTCAGATATGGATAAAATGATAGCTCTAGTAAACGCAACTCGTTGTTCATGCTTGCACTTAACAAAAACTCAAAAAGTGAGTAACGGAAAGCATAACGAAAATTTATGGGCTAAAGAATTTGGAAAAGCGTACCTTTGGCTGTTTTAAAATTAGAATTTAGAATTTTTGAACTTGAACTTGAAATTGAAATTGAAATTGAAATTGAACTAGAATAATAAAATAGATACAAATGAATAATAACGATATTTTTAAAAAGTTACGCGTGGCGTTGCAATTAAGAGATGACCAAATTATTGAAATAGTAAACTTGGTTAATTTTAGAATTTCTAAGGGTGAATTAGCAGATATTTTTAGAAGCGAAGACCATCCTAATTACATGGAATGTGGCGATCAATTGTTGCGTAATTTTTTAAACGGATTAATTATTCATTTGCGTGGCACTAAAGAAGAGCCCAAAAACCCTAGAGAAGTACTGAGCGAAATTGCAAAGAACAAAACTTCGTTGTTTAAAGAAGATAAAAAGTCCGATTTTAAGAAAGAAGGCGAAAAAAAAACATTTAAACCCAAAGGCGCACCTGCTAAAAAACCTTTTGGACAAGGAAAACCATCTGACAAAAAACAAAAACCAGAAAGCCCAGTAGAACGCTTTAAGTTTAACTCAGGTAAAACTAAAAAGTAAACAGAATCCTCAAGCAATTGGGGGTTTTTTTTGTAGGAATTTTATATTTATTTTATATATATTTGACAAATGCAACTCTATTGCGCATATAAATTAGACAATAATTATGAAAATCAGATTATTAAATATATTAATCTTATTATTAACCTCTAAATTGGTGTTTTCGCAATCCATTTCAAATAAAGAATTCAGAAAGTCAGAGTGGTTTATTTCTAATAAAGACAGTGTTTTCTTTAAATCTGATACTCTAAAATTTATAAAGTATTCAAATCCAATAAAAGGATTTAACAATTTATATGAGGAGTCAGATTATTTTGATGATACTGAATCAATTATTTTAAAATTTACACAAAAAAAGTATTTGAATTTTTACGATAAAAAATTTCATTTGTATTCTCTTTCTTTAGAGAAATGGAACTTGAACAAAAAAGATTCAATTTTGAAAATAAGTAACAAAAAAGAAAATGACCTGGTATTTAAGATTATTAAAATTAAAAAAATACTTTACAAAAAAGGCCAAAAGGAATTTGAAACGACCGAAATGTTAGTTGTAAAAAAATAACTAATAACAATTCAGATTCATTGCTTATGACATTACTTGTGGAAAATCCTCATAATTTTTTTTATAAAGAAGCCAAAGCCTAAAATTTCAACTATCCTACCTCCTCTTCAAATACCCAATCACTGTTTCATTAAATATAGCCGGTTGTTCTACATTAACAACATGTCCACAGTTTTGAACAATGAAAAGTTCGGCCGTTTTTACATGATTGGCTACAACTTGCTTTACCGATGGTAAAAACATATAATCTTCTTCGCCCATTACGTAAAGCGTGGGGATATTTAATTCTTTTTGTCTAAACCAACGAAGAATCGGATTTATTTCTGCAGTTAGCTTAAACCATTTAATAAACTCTTTTTGGTATAATTTCTTGGCTTCGTTAATAAAAAGTAAGCGCGATTGTTTGTGGTTCTTTTTTGGCATTATCACAAAAGCAAAAAACTTGTACAAAACCAAATAGGGCAACACATATTTAAATGTATTTCCTAATCGCATTAAAACTTGTGAACGAAAGTTCATTTTTAAAATAGCGCCGCCTAAAATCATGCTTTTTACACGATTGGGGTGCATTTCTGCCAATTGACGAATAACTATAGAACCTAAAGAAATTCCAACAAAATGAGACGATTCGATTTTTAAGTGCTCAATAACCTCAACAATATCTTCGGCAATAGCTTTAAACGTATATTTTTGCTTGAATGCCGCTTTTAATGGTTCTTTTGAATCTCCATGACCTCGTAAATCTAACAGTAATACATTAAAATGCTTTTGAAAATCGCGAATTTGTTTGAACCACACAGACGAACTTCCTCCTGCTCCATGAACAAAAGTAACCCATTCTGAACTCGATTCGTTTTTATAAATTGTATAGGAAATCAAAGCTTTATTTTTGCCAAATGTACTGCTTTTCAGAAGACTTACAAGTTGAACAAAATTTAAATTTTAGTATGCAGTAATTTAAAATAATCAAAGGCTTTTAATAATCGGCTTCCGTACCATGAAAACATTTCGCCATCTACAAAAACAGTTTTCGCATGATGTGTAAAACGGCCTATTTCAAAGGCATGTTCGTCTTTAAACGGAAAAGGTTCTGAGGATAAAAATACATAATCGGGATCGCCTTCTAATCGTATTTTCTTCAACTCAATTTCAGGATAACGTTCTTCTTTTTCTTTGTAAATATTCTCAAAACGATTCAATTGCAACAATTCGTTGATAAATGTACTATTTCCGGCCACCATGTGCGGATTTGCCCAAATGAAATAAGCGGCTTTTTTAATCGGTTTATCTTTGATAAATTGATTAAAATCTTGGTAAGCAAAATTAATTTTATCAATCCATTTTTGTGCTTCAGTACGTTTATTAAACAATTGACCAAAATCATGAATCATTTGTAAATTATCTTCAATCGTTATAATATCAGTTACCCAAACAGGACAAATAGCGCTTAATTCATCCACAATTTCTTTGGTATTTTCTTCTTTATTGCAAATGATAATATCGGGTTGAAGTGCTTTTATTTTATCAAATTTTATATTTTTTGTACCTCCAACAATGGCTTTAGTCGATTTAAAATGAACAGGATGCACACAGAATTTGGTAATTCCAATGATGTTGTCTTCTAAACCTAAATCATAAAGTAATTCGGTTTGCGAAGGCACTAATGAAACAATTCGAAATGGTGAAAATTCAAAAGTGTGTTGGATTCCTAACTGGTCTGAGTAAGTTTTAGCCACGAGTTAATTTTTATCTAAAAATTTAGCTATTGATTTGCAATTAGAAATAATCAAATAGCCAAAAAGGTGGTTAAGAAATCGTACTCCGAACCAAAAATAATCAACTTCATGACCTTCCATATATTGATAGGATGATTTAAATTTAAATTCATTTAAAATATCCATCAAAAACTGAGGAAAATTATCTACAATCATAAAACCACCAATTAAAATTATAGAGATTTTAAAAATAGCTTGATTATTTAAATTCCCAAGAACTATGCTTTCTTCATCAAATCCTTTGTCTAATTTTAGAAAATCGATAATTTTATCAGTAAATTTTACCATAAAAACTGAAAATGCAACAAGTACTAAAACGCATCCTACAAAAACTAGACTTAATGAAATATTATCTAACATTTGATTAAATGAAAGTAATTGCGGAAACAAAGTAAATATTGATATTATTACAGAATATAGAGTAAAAACTTTGATTAATATTCGAAAAAAATCTCTTTTAGTCATATTATTTATTTAAAATTTGCTCCATTTCTTGTTGCAATTTTAATGCTTCTTCCCTAGCCTTTTCAGCAAAATCAGTTCCGTTTGAAGCATAAATTATACCTCGAGAAGAATTAATTAAAAGTCCAACATTATCGCTCATCCCATATTTACAAACCTCAGCTAAACTTCCGCCTTGAGCGCCAACTCCCGGAACTAATAAAAAACTATTGGGAACAATTTTTCTAATTTCAGTGAAATATTCGGCTTTTGTTGCCCCAACTACATACATTAAATTCTCTGAATTTTTCCATGATTTTGATGTTTCTAAAACCACTTTGTATAATTCTTGTCCGTTAATATTTTGCGTCTGAAAATCAAATGCTCCTTCGTTTGAAGTTAATGCTAACATTATGGTATGCTTATTTTTAAAAGCCAAGAAAGGTTCTACTGAATCTTTTCCCATATAAGGAGCCACAGTAACCGAATTAAAGTTTAAATCTTCAAAAAAAGCTTTTGCGTACATAGATGATGTATTCCCTATATCGCCTCGTTTTGCATCGGCGATGGTGAAAATTTCTGGATACTTTTCGTTGATGTAAATAATTGTTTTTTCAAGCGATTGCCAACCTTTTATTCCGTAAGCTTCATAAAATGCGGTGTTTGGTTTGTAGGAAACACACAAATCGTGAGTAGCATCTATAATGGCTTTATTGAATTCAAAAATAGGATCTTCAAATGCTAATAAATGTTGTGGAATTTTAGTTAAATCGACATCTAATCCAATACATAGAAATGATTTTTTAGCTTGGATTTGTTCTTGTAGTTGTTGTGTTGTCATGGTATTGTCGTTTGTCGCAAATTTGCGAAATATTTTTGATTTAAGATATAAAAAAAGCCTCAATAAATGAGGCTTATATTTTAGAAAACTTCGTTCTCTTTTAATTTTTCCATGTTGTTTACCAACTGAAGTTCGTCAACAAATTTTTGAATTTTACCATTCATAACACCATCCATATCAAAAACGTCTAAACCAATTCTATGATCAGTCACACGACCTTGCGAATAGTTATAAGTTCTAATTTTTGCCGAACGGTCACCTGAACTTACTTGTGAAGTACGCTTAACCGCATCTTCTGCTTGTTTTATTGCTAATTCTTTTTCATACAAACGAGAACGCAATACATCCAATGCTTTGTCTTTATTTTTATGTTGCGATTTTTGATCCTGACATTGCGCCACTAAACCTGTTGGAATGTGCGTTAAACGAACCGCAGACTTTGTTGTATTTACCGACTGACCTCCAGGACCAGACGAACAGAAAAAGTCCACACGAACATCATTCATATCAATTTGCACATCAAATTCTTCTGCTTCAGGTAAAACCATTACCGTTGCTGCCGAAGTATGCACACGACCTTGTGTTTCGGTTTGAGGAACACGTTGCACACGGTGAACGCCTGCTTCAAATTTTAATGTTCCGTATACATCTTCACCTGTAACTTCAAAAATTACCTCTTTAAAACCACCAGATGTTCCTTCACTAATATCAACCACAGAAGTTCTCCAACCACGAGCTTCGCAATATTTCGTATACATACGGAATAAATCTCCTGCAAAAATAGAAGCTTCATCTCCACCCGTACCCGCACGAATTTCCACCATAACGTTTTTCGCATCTTCTGGATCTTTAGGAATCAACATAAATTTGATTTCTTCTTCTAGTTGCGGTAAACGGTCTTTAGCTTCGTCTAATTGCATTTTGGCCATTTCAACCATTTCAGCATCAGAACCATCCGCTATAATTTCGTTTGCTTCTTTTATATTTCCGTCAAGAGTTATATATTCTTCACGCTTTTCAACCAAACCTTTTAGGTCTTTGTATTCTTTGTTTAATTGTACGTAACGCTTTTGATCGGCAATTACATCAGGCTGAATAATTAAGTCTGAAATTTCGTCAAAACGTTGTTTTACATATTGTAATCTATCTAACATAGCTGTTATTTATTTTGGAGTGCAAAGTTACAATTTTAGTTTAAAGTTTAAAAATTTAAGTTCTGAAACTTCGGAATAAAAGTTTTACCTGAAAATCAATTCTTTATAAATATTATTTAAAATAAGTCTAAATAAATTTTGTAGTTTCATTTCGACTTGATATTTTTGCATCGTTATTTTAATTAAATCTAAATAAGATGTATAAAAACATATTCAAATCTATAGTAATACTGTTTTCATTAGAAGCTGCAGCACAACAAAATCTAAATGACATAAGCTTAAATGAAAACTATTTAACAGAAAACGATACTGTTAAAAGATTAAAAGAAGTAGTGATACAGGGAAATCCTTCAAATACTATACCTAGTGCTGGTAAAGGAGGAATAAAAGCAATGGATTTACCACAAGCAACTACCGTAATTTCTAAAGAAGAATTAAAAAACCAACAAGTGGCATCTGTTTCTGATATTTTAAAAAATGCCAATGGAGTTTACATTATGGGCGCTACCGGAGGATATCAGGAGGAAATTGCATCTAGAGGTTTTTCATTATCAAGTAATAATACTTTTAAAAATGGAATTCGTTATTATAACGGAATGATGCTTGAAACCAGCGGATTAGAAAAAGTAGAATTCTTAAAAGGTAGTGCAGCTATGTTGTATGGTAATGTTTCGCCAGGCGGAATTTTAAATATGGTGACTAAAAAACCACGTTATGAATTTGGTGGCGAAATAGGTTTTACAAATGCTAGTTTTAACACCTACAAACCAACTTTTGATGTTTATGGAAGCCTAAACAAGTCAAAAACTATTGGATTTCGATTTAATGGTACTTATGAAAATGCAGCTAGTTTTAGAAACAATGTAAACTCGGAACGTTATTATTTTAATCCGTCTTTTGAATTTCAATTGGGAAAAAATACCGATTTATTAATTGAAACTGATTTTACTAACGATAGTAGAACACCTGATTTTGGAGCTGGAATTATTGATTATAAAATTGTTTCTATACCTAGAAATCGATTTTTAGGAGTAAGTTGGGGGCATTATGACAGCGAACAATTATCGAATACTATTACAGTTTCCCATCGTATTAATTCCAATTGGAACCTTAAATTCGTGAATGGAATTCGTTATTATACTACTGATTTGTTTTCAAATACACGACCAAACTCGGGCTCAAATGGAGCTGTGCAATCAAATGGAGATTGGAACAGAAGCATACAACGTACTGACGCAAAAGACAATTACTTTATTCAGCAATTAGATTTAACTGGTGAGTTTGAAACAGGTAAAATAGAACATAAAGTCTTATTTGGTGGCGATGTTGAAAACTTTAAAACACAAACAACAGCTTACAATCAGTTTGCAAATTACGACACTGTAAATATATTTGAAGATTATGATGCAGCAGCAGAACCTGCAATTCCTACTTTAAGCAAAAACACCTTAACAACTGCGCCTATTAGCCGTTTTGGAATTTATGCTCAAGATTTAATTTCATTCTCTGAAAATTGGAAAGCATTGGCGGGAATTCGTTATAGTTACCAAGATACAGAAAGTAATGTATATAAATATTCAGATGGTTCTAATACCTTAACTGTAAATCATGACGGTGCATTTTCGCCAAGAATTGGAATTATTTATCAACCTACAACTAATCATACTTTATTTGCAACGTATTCCAATTCATTTGAGTTAAACTCGGGTCAAGATGAAAGTGGAGCCGGATTAAACCCTTCAATTATTGATCAATATGAAGTGGGATTAAAAAATATTTTATTCAAAAATAAATTATTCTTAAATCTTACGCTGTACCAAATATCGAATGATAAATTTTACCAACAATCGCTTTCAAACGGAAACACCTATTCTTACATTAAAGTATTGGCTGGAGAGGTTACGAGTAAAGGAGTTGAGATTGACATTACTGCAAATCCAATAAACGGACTAACTATTATTGCTGGTTATAGTTTTAATGAAACTAAATTTGGTTCTAGTGAATATTATATTTCGGGAAGTCAGTTGCGTTATAATCCTAAAAACACGGCCAACTTAAGTGCTAATTATCAAATTAAAACCGGACGATTCAAAAATCTAAACTTTGGCATCATCAACACGTATTTTGGAGAACGTTATGCAGGAAGATCGACACGTGCACAGGTTGCTAATGATAGTAGACAATTGATTTATTTAACCGATTTTTTTCAAACTGATATAACTTTAAGTTACTCCTTTAATAAATTTACATTACGTTCTAAATTAAGTAATATTTTTAACGAATTAAATTACAATGTACATGATGATAATAGTGTAAATCCAATTGCGCCAAGAAACTATTCCTTGTCTTTAAACTATAATTTTTAAAACACCATGAAACAACAAAAATTAGTTAGAGATTTACATCGCGATTTTGGCTACTTCTATGTAGGATTGATTATTTCGTTTGCATTTTCAGGAATTTTAATGAACCACAGAGAACATTGGCATCCTGAAAAATACACGGTTGAAACAAAAAAAATTGAAGTACAGCTTCCGGAAGAAAACCAAATTACAGAAGAATTTGCTGAAAATTTAGGAAAACAATTGGGCATCGACGATAAAATGCGTCGCCACAACGTTAAGAAAGGCACATTCAAAATTTCGTATGAAAAACACGATGTAGAAATCGATATGAAAACAGGGAAAGGAGAAATTGTTGCTTTCAATAAAACCCCAATTATTAGCCAAGCGATGAAATTACACAAAAACACCTCGAACTGGTGGATTTACTATTCTGACATTTTTGGAATTTCATTAATTGTAATTGCTATAACAGGAACTATGATGCTTACCCACGGCAAATACACTTTTAAACGCAGAGGTTGGAAACTGGCCTTAGCTGGAATTATTTTTCCACTTTTAGTTTTACTGATTTTGAGTTAATAAAGGAGAAGGTTCACGAAAGTGAGCCTTTTTTGTTTATAAATTATATGGGGTGTAATAATGTTTTGGTATTTTTGGCAAATATTTAAAATTAAAATTCATGAAGTTAAACATTCTTTTATTGCTTTTGATATCATCATTATTTTCCTCATGTGCATTAAAACCTATACAATCAGAATTCAAATTACAAAGAACGTTTTCTGATCCAGTAATAATTGGAGAATTTGATAATGGAAAAATATTAATATATAATGGAGCAGGATTTAATCATAAAATAGATAACTCATCATTTATAAATGTATGGATTAACAATAAACCTCTAGGGCAACTTATGTCAAATGAATTTGCCGTAATTTATTTATTACCTGGGAAATATGAATTCAAATTAGTTCACAAAGACATTAAAAATTTCACATCTATACATACAATTGAAATAGATAACGACACCAAAATAATTTGCGTAAAACCAACAATAACTTCAAACAAAGCTGAAATAACAAATATTATTCCTAATAACTTTCATTTATTTAGAAATATAATTAGACAAAAATAGCTATAAAAGGTTCGCGAAAGTGAGCTTTTTTTGTTTAAATCAATAATTTCAAAATAGATTAAAATAGTATATTTGAAGCAAGAAACATCAATTCATAAAAATGAAATTATTCACTCTTAAACTATTTTTTTTCCTGCTCCTAAACAACTTTTTTGCATTTTCTCAAGACCAAGAATGTATTATATACTTTAAAGATGGAACTTCTCTTGAAGGATATGGAATGCTAAAAATTGTAAATATTTTAGATCCTAAAGAGAAAATTAAATTTAGATTAACAAAAGAAGAAAAAGGTGATTTTTGGGATTTCGAAGACATTTCTAAAATTACATTTATTGGCTTTGAAATGACTAAAACATTTGAATATATAAAAACAAGCAAGTACGAATATCCTAAATTACTAGAAATTTTAGTTGATGGCGAAGTAAAACTTTATAGAAGCCCTGAAACTATAACCTATAGATTATATTTTGATAATAATGATCTAAGTAAAAACCCTTTTCCTAAAACTTCTGAAAAAATTATACAAAACAATTATTTAAAAAGAGATAAAGAAGAAATTGCAACTTGTATTGATTGCTATCCTTTAAAAAGTTGGGCAAAACAAGTTTCTGAATATTTTTCCGATTGTGAAACATTAGTATATGACCTCAAAAAACACAAATACACTTTTGCAGAACTTGAAGATGCTATTATTTTTTACAATGATTTTTGTTCGGAATAAAACAAAAAAGGTTCACTTAAGTAAACCTTTTTTGTTTAAATTTGAAAATAAAAATAATAAAATGCGTTATCTATTTATCATTTTAATAACTTCTATTTCCTTTGGACAATTAAAACCAAAAGATTTGACCCAATTAGAATTACTTCACAATTATGAAGAAATGATTGTTTCAACTTGTAATTATATTGGCGGAGTTAAAAACCTTGCAGAGTTCTGTTGTAACATTGATAAAGCAATCAAAGCAAACAGCAATAATGAAACTACTGTAAAAAAATTATATGAAATTTTTTTTAAAGCAAAAAAATGGGAAAAGAGAGAAATAAATGATAGAAGTTATCTAGGTGATGGTTACATAGAAAACCGATATATTATAACATACAATGCATTCAAAGATACTATTTATACATCAAAAAAAAATAGGAGTATTATTTACAAAGGTGGTTTATTTGAATATATAGATGAAAAACAAGAAATTAATAATGCTCTCGATGATGAATTAAAAGCATTTTTTAAAAGCAATTTTATTGAAAAAAAAGCAATTGTTGAAAATCTTAAAAATGATAGTTTAGATGTTTCATTAGTCTTATTGAACAATAAAAATTTATATAAAATTAAAATAAATGACTTTGAAAATAATTTTAAAAACTTTACTAATTACATAACAGATTCTACTTTACCATATTTCTCTGAAGAAGAATATTCAATTGAGAAAACATACAGATATTTCGATACAAATTTTTATTTTCGGGATGAAGAAAAGTTAAAATATTTTTCAATAAAAGACAAGATTGATGAAGATAAATTAAAGATTACAATCGACAATACAGCCCTTCAAATTGGAGATTCTTTAGAAAAATTCGAAGCTCACTTTAAGAATTCTATTCAAAAAGAAAAAGAAACAAAAAAACTTTATAACACTAGTAAATATGAAAATTATGATGTACTCATAACTTTTAAAAACAATAAAGGTTATTTGTTTTTAATTTTCTCTCCAAAAAATGAATTAATTGAAATTAACGTTTCATATAATTGAAAAAAATCTCACGTGAACATCTTGACCCGATAGCGAGGAATTGCATTGCGAGCCCTTCTAGCGCTAGCGTCATACCCGTGAACACAATGTAAAGCTGATAAAAAATCCCGAGTTTCCTCGGGATTTCCTCTTTATTCTATTTTCTAATTTCTTATTTCTTCTCTGGAATATTCTCTAAAATTTCCAAAACAAACTTCCAAAATTTCTGAGACGATTTAATCGATGCTCTTTCATCTGGACTGTGTGCGCCGTGAATGGTTGGTCCAAAAGAAATCATGTCCATGTTTGGATAATTCGTTCCTAAAATACCACATTCTAATCCGGCATGACACGCAACTACTTTTGGTTTTTCACCGTTTTGTTTTTCGTAAATTGAAGTTAAAACATCTAAAATTTCTGAGTTTACGTTTGGTGTCCAACCTGGATAACTTCCTCCAAATTCTACTTCGCAACCAAACAACTCATAAGCCGAACGCAAGCTATTTGCTAAATCCATTTTAGAACTTTCTACAGACGAACGCGTTAAATTCTGAATAGAAATTTGTCCTTCTTTTACAATTACGCGTGCAATATTATTTGAAGTTTCTACCAAGTCTTCCATGTCAGCCGACATTCTGTAAACGCCGTTGTGTGCTGCATAAATAGCTCGTAACAAACCTTCTTGTACGCCTAAATCCATTACTTTCGCTGGAACAGTATCGTTTTTAACAATCTCAATCGTTAAATTTGGTTCCATCGTTTTGAATTCGGTTTTGATGTCTCCAATTACTTCTTGCATGTCAAAAACAAAGGCTTCGTCATACATTTCAGCAATAATAACTTTCGCTACACTTTCTCTCGGAATCGCATTACGCAAACTTCCACCTGAAATTTCGGCAATTTGTAAACCAAAATTCTCAAATCCGTCAAATAACAAACGGTTCATGATTTTGTTTGCATTTCCTAATCCTTTATGAATATCCATTCCCGAGTGACCACCTTGTAAACCTCTCACAGTAATGGTGTAACCTACAGAAGCTTCTGGTGTTTCTTCTTCGTTGTAACCTCTTGTAGCGGTTACGTCAATTCCTCCCGCACAACCGATATCGATTTCATCATCTTCTTCGGTATCCATATTCAACAAGATTTCACCTTGTAACACACCGCCTTTTAAGTTCAAAGCACCTGTCATTCCGGTTTCTTCATCGATGGTAAACAAAGCCTCAATTGCTGGATGTTTAATATCTGTAGACTCTAAAATCGCCATAATCATCGCAACTCCTAGCCCATTGTCGGCGCCAAGTGTCGTTCCTTTTGCACGAACCCAATCGCCATCGACATACATATCGATTCCTTGTGTATCAAAATCAAAATTAGTGTCGTTATTTTTTTGGTGTACCATATCCAAATGTCCTTGAAGAACAATTGGTTTGCGGTTTTCCATTCCTGGCGTTGCTGGTTTGCGAATGATTACGTTTCTGATTTCGTCTTCAAACGTTTCTAATCCTAAACTGGTTCCGAAGTTTTTCATGAATTCAATCACACGCTCTTCTTTTTTAGATGGACGTGGTACCGCATTCAAATCGGCAAATTTATTCCAAAGTGGCTTTGGTTCCAGATTTCTAATTTCTTGGCTCATTATGTTAGTTTGTGTATTTTTTTGTTTCAGGTTTAAAGTTTCAGATTCAAGAAATGAAGTTTATTAACAGTTAATCTGCTTTTTTGCTTCTTCCCAAGGAACAAAATTTTCCATTTTTGAAGACGCTCTTCTTTCATCTAAAACAACTTTCATCTCTTCAGAAACGGAGATATCATTAACTACTGTTTCGTAATTAAACTTTTCAATCAATTTCATAAAGAAAGTCAATTCGTTATCCGGAATATTTAAAGTTATTTTTGTCATTATTCCTAATTTAAACAACAAATTTACAAAAAAAGAAATGCGCTATTCTATATTATTAGTTAATTTTATGGCAAATATAAATTCGTGAAAAGAAAATTCATCCTTCCCCTATTTTTATTAATCCAAATCATCGTTGTGAAAACGATTGGTTTGTTTCCTGATTTTGTAGAAAATTGGTACAGCAAAGGTTTTTATCCTAAATTGGCTTTCTTGTCGAGAAAAGCATTAGGTTGGTTACAATTTTCTTTTGGCGATGTAATCTATTTTATACTAATTTTACTCTTATTTCGATGGATTTGGAAGCACCGAATTGGTTTTTTCAAAGAATGGAAAAATAACGGATTGACGGTTTTGAGTTGGGTTTCTGTGTTTTATTTTTTCTTTCATATTCTTTGGGGTATGAACTATTACCGTATTCCACTACATGAAAAACTACAGATTGAAAAAGAATATTCGAAACAACAATTGGAGGTTTTTATTGAAAAAATGTTGATGAAAACCAATGCATTACAACTGCAAATCACTAAAAATGATTCGGTTGCGGTTGTGATTCCGTATTCGGATGAAGAAATTTACAATTTAGCTTTAAAAGGCTATAAAAAACTTCCAAACGATTTACAAGAATTTAATTATGCAAACAAAAGTATTAAATCTTCGCTGTTTAGTTATCCGTTGAGTTATATGGGATTTGGTGGTTATTTGAATCCGTTTACCAATGAAGCGCAAGTGAATTATTTAAAACCAAAATACACTTCACCTTTAACCACTTGCCACGAAATGGCGCATCAAACAGGAATTGGAAGTGAAAGCGAATGTAATTTCATCGGATTTGTAACGGCTTCAAAAAATGAAGATTTATATTTTCAATATTCGGCATACAGTTTTGCGTTGCGTTATGCGCTTAATAATTTGGAAGCCTTACAAGAAGGAAGTTCGAAGTCTTATGTGGAAAAAATTAATAAAGGTGTTTTGAAAAATTATCATGAAAATGAAATCTTTTGGGACCAATATCAAACACCAATCAACACTTTTTTTGAATATTTTTACGACAATTTCCTAAAAGCCAACCAACAAAAAGATGGCATGCAAGGCTATAGTAAATTTGTGGGATTAGCGATAGGTTATGAAAGAGGCAGTCTCAGTGATCAGTCACAGTAGTTCTCTATACTTTCTAATACTCGAACTGAAAACTGCGACTGCGACTGAACACTTATAACTCATCACTCGTAAAACTCACTTGATTTCTCTTTTTATACGGACGCATAATCAAACGTGCTTCTCTGTCAAAACGGATGTAATTGTACACCCAATTTAAGAAAACGACTGCTTTATTTTTGAATCCAATTAGCGAAAACAAATGCACAAACATCCACACAAACCAAGCAAAAACACCACTGAATTTGAATTTTGGTAAATCGACAACCGCTTTGTTTCTTCCTATGGTTGCCATCGAACCTTTATCTTTGTAAACAAAAGGTTTCAATTCTTTTTTATCTAATAATCGAACTAAATTTTCGGCTAACAATGTTCCTTGTTGCATTGCAGGTTGTGCCATCATAGGATGTCCTTGTGGATATTCATTTGAAGTCATTACCGCAATATCGCCAATCGCAAAAAGTTTATCATACCCTTCCACTTGATTGTATTGATTGACTTTAATTCTGTCTACATTTTTGATAAAACTATCCGCTTTTAAACCTTGAGGCAAAGCACCTTGCACGCCAGCTGTCCAAATTACAGTAGCCGAATCAAAGGATAAATCTGAATTGGTCGTCACTGTTTTTCCATCATAACCAGTTACACGAACATTTTTCCAAACGCTAACACCTAAATCCAACAGAAACTTTTCTGCTTTTTCTGAAGCATTTTCGCTCATCGTATTCAGAATTCTATCACCACTTTGAACGAGATTGATTTCCATTTTTCGAACATCTAAATCGGGATAATCTTTTGGAAGAATCGCTTTTTTCATTTCGGCTAAAGCTCCAGCAAGTTCCACTCCTGTTGGACCTCCACCTACTAAAACAAAATTCATCAAACTATGACGTTCGTCGATATCATTTGTTAATAAGGCTTGTTCAAAATTCTCCAAAATTAAACTACGAATATTCAACGATTGCGGAATGGTTTTCATTGCCATACTGTTGCGCTCAATTTCCTTATTCCCAAAATAATTGGTTTTGGAACCCGTTGCAATGACGAGATAATCATACTTTAATTCACCAATATCTGCAATTACTTTGTTGTTACTTGTATCAATTTCTCGCACTTCGGCCAATCTAAAATAAACATCTTTATATTCTTGAACAACTTTTCTAATTGGATAAGCAATTGAATCGGGTTCTAAACCACCAGTTGCTACTTGGTACATTAAAGGTTGGAAATTATGATAATTGTGTTTGTCTAATAAAACAACTTGCACATTTTTATTACGAAGTTTTTTTGCTAATGAAATTCCGGCAAAACCACCACCTATAATTACTATTCTTGGAAAACTACTACGAGGTATGTTCATTGTTACTTTTCTAGTCTTTCAAAGGTAAGAAATTTCAAGGTCAAGAACAAAAATCAATTGCAAAAATCAAATACAAGTTCAAGTATAATTACAAGTGCAACTACAAGTGCAAAATTGTATCATTTTAAAATTATTTTTTGAATATGCTTTAAACTTGAATTTTGAGTTTGCTCTTGTTATTGATTTTTAAACTTGCTCTTGTATTTGATTTTTGAGTTTGCTCTTGACATTGATTTTTGAATTTGCCCTTGCACTTGATTTTTGAATTTGCTCTTGTACTTGAATTTCATTTTCACTAAACTTGTAACAAATTATCCAAAACAACTACTTATTAATTATGAAATCAGAATCGGAAGCACTTTTTGTTCAACAACTCAAAGAAAATCAGAATATAATCCACAAAATTTGTCGATTGTATACTACTGATTCAGATGCGCATAACGATTTGTTTCAGGAAATTACGATTCAATTATGGAAAGCTTTTCCAAACTTCAGAGGGGATTCTAAATTTTCAACTTGGGCTTATCGAGTAGGACTTAATACTGCCATTACTTTATATCGAAAAAAGAAACGAAGCATTGATACCATTGAGTTTGATAGTACTTTTCATAAAGTAACACAAGACGATTATAACTTTGAAGAAGAAGAAAAATTAAAGCTTTTGTATAATGCCATTAGCGAATTGAATGATATTGAAAAAGCCTTAGTTTTCTTGTATTTAGAAGATAAAGATTATACAGAAATTTCTGAAACATTGGGAATTAGTGAAGTGAATGCACGGGTAAAAATGAACCGTGTAAAAGGGAAATTAAAAAAAATATTAAATCCGTAACTCATGGATGAATTAGATATATTAAAAAAAGACTGGAAAAAACAAGAAAGTTCGTTCCAACAAATAGGCGAAAAAGAAATTTACGGTATGCTACACAAAGGCTCTTCGTCTATTGTGAAGTGGATTTTGATTATAAGCATTTTAGAGTTTTTGATTTTAAGAATTTTAGATCTTTCCATTTTTTTAGATAATGATTATTCTAAAAGAATGAAAGAAAACCATATTTACGATTTTGAAAAAATTGTTACCATTTTTAATTTTGCAATTCTTCTTGTTTTTATATATTTTTTCTATCAAAATTTAAAAACAATAAATTCTTCTTCTTCCGTAAAAAAATTAATGCAAGACATCATTAATACTCGAAAAATTGTTAAGTATTATGTTTGGTATAATCTTGTATTGGTTGGTTTTACAAGTGCTATAGTGATTTATTTTCAATTCATGTACGATAAAAACATTAATCAATTATATGATAAATATGAGATGTTTTTTATCTTAGGTGGTTTTTTATTTGTATTAACCATATTGTTTCTATTTTGGCTATTCTACAAATTACTTTATGGAATTTTATTACGAAGACTTCAAAAAAATTACAACGAACTTAAAAAAATTGATTACTAATGAAAAAGCTATTCATTTCTCTTTTGACCTTACTTACAGGTTTGTCATTTTCTCAAGAATTAGAAAAAAGTTTACTTTGGAAAATATCGGGTAATGGGTTAAAACAAGATTCTTTCTTGTATGGAACAATTCATATTACTTGCGATGCTTCTTTAGACAAGAACACTTTAAATGCATTAGAAAAAACAGAACAATTGTGTTTAGAACTCGATATGGATGACAAATCGATGCAAATGCAAATGATGAAGCATATGATGATGAAAGATGGTGTTAAATTATCTGCTTTATTAAATGAAGAAGATTTTAAAGTGGTTGATGCCTTTTTGAAAAAAAACTTAAATATGTCTGCAAAGATGTTTGATGGCTTTAAACCTTTCATAGTGACTACAATGCTTTATCCTAAAATGCTAGATTGTTCTTTTCAATCGGTTGAAAGTGAGTTAATGAAAATAAGTAACGAACAAAAGGAAGAAGTTTTTGGATTGGAAACAGTAGAGGATCAAATGGAAGTTTTTGATAATATTTCCTATGAAATACAAGCTGCCGAATTAGTAAAAATGGCTAAAAGTGATTTACAAAAAGATAAAGACGAATTGAGCAAAATGATGAAAATCTATCAAAGTAAGGATATTGAAGGAATGCTTAAAATGATGGATGATTCTGACAATAAAATAACATCAGACAACCAAGATGTTCTGTTAACCAATAGAAACAAAAATTGGATTTCAAAAATGTCTGAAATAATGATGCAAAAACCAACATTCTTTGGCGTAGGTGCTGCGCATTTAGCTGGAGAAGAAGGCGTAATAAAACTATTACGAAAAAAAGGATATAAAGTAGAAGCCGTTCAATAAAAAAAGAGGCAATGCCTCTTTTTTTATTAGTATTTCCACATTCTTTCTCTGTCTAATTTTGCTTCTTCTTCTAAAACTTCGGCAGGAATAACTTTTAATAAAGAAGGATGTTGTTCAATTGCAAATTCAATCATTTCTACCACTTCATCTACCGTTGCTGTTTCGTAATCAATTTTTAAAGGTTCTTTAATTACCATAGATTGTAAAATACCTTTCTTCTTAATCATCAATCCTTTTCGGTCAAAAGAACGACGGAAACCATCAATTACAATTGGAACTACAATAGGTTTATGTTGTAAAATAATATGTGCTGTTCCTTTTCTTACAGGTTTAAAAGAACGCGTTGTTCCTTGCGGGAAAGTAATTACCCAACCATCTTCTAAAGCAATCTTAATATTTTCTGTATCGTTTGGATTAACTTCTTTTTTTTCTGTCACATCTTTTCCTTTAGCTCTCCATGTACGCTCTACAGTAATTGCTCCTGCATAGGCTAAGATTCTAGGCAACAAACCTTCTTGCATGGTTTCTTTTGCTGCAACATAATACATGTTTAGTTTAGGATTCCACAAATAAAATACATTTTTAATGTTATTCTCTCTTCCTTTTAGACTTGCATTAAACACATGAAACATGGCTACAACATCAGCAAAATAAGTTTGATGATTCGATATAAATAACACATTAGTATCTGGCAAACTTCTAATAATTTCAGATCCTTCGATTTGCAATTGATTAAAATTTCGATAACGTCTGTGTGTTAAAAAACCCGCTATTCGAATTAGCCAAGTCTTTAAAAACAATATATGTCCAAAAGGATTTCTCTTAAATAATCCCATAATTATGATCTTTTTTTATCAAAACAAGAAAGCAAAAGTAGTAAAATAGTGCATTTTAAAAAGAAAAAAGAGTAAAAACATAATTAAAAATAAATCTAAAGTAAAGCGCTTTTAATAGTTTCCTTTAATTCGCTCATCATCATGGCAGTTGCTCCCCATACAATATATTTATCCACCATAAACGCAGGAACCTCTATATCAACAGCATATGAAGTTGACATTCTTGTTTTAGTAATACTTTTTTCGTCTAAAAAGTCGGCAACAGGAAATTCTAACACTCTTTTAACTTCTTCTAAATCAGGAATAAAAATTAATTCTTCATGAGAAATTCCCATAAAAGGTGCTACAAGAAAATTACTTGGAGGAATGTAAATTTCGCTAAAAGTCTTAATAATTTGAACTTTATTAGGATGCACGCCTACTTCTTCATGTGTTTCCCTTAGAGCAGTTTGCTTTAAATCAATATCATATTCTTCAACTTTTCCTCCAGGAAAACCAATTTGGGAAGAATGAACCCCAGGATAAGTATTCCTGACAATTAAAGCTAAATGTGCAATACTATTTTTAGGATAAAAAAGCATTAAAACAGCTGCTTTTCTTGGATTATTATTTATATAATTTTCCTCTTTTAAATAAGAAATTCGTTCTAAAGGAGCCATTTTTGCATGCGCATCTGTAGAAAGCAGTTTTTCTTTTTCTATCTTTGGAATATATTTAATAAAATCTGTAAAAAGCATTTTAATTAATTTAATCAAACTTAAAGGTAATTAAAATTTTACAAGAAACTCACATTCATCAAAATTATATGTTTAGTAAAGAAGAAGCACTTCAAATAAAAAAAGATTTTTGGATCGCATTTGCAGAAGAATATCCAAGAAAATGGTTATTATACAACACTAAAATTAAAGATGTTACTTTTAAATTTTATGTAGACAATAAAAAAGCACAAGTTTTATTAGATATAGAACCAAAAGACGAAGAAAAACGTAAGATATATTATGAGAAAGTGGAATCGTTAAAAAACATTTTAATAGAAGATTATCTAGAAGATGCAATTTTTGAGCGCAATTTTTATTTAGAAAACGGAAAAATTATTAGTCGTGTTTGGGTTGAAAAAACAGGAATAAGCATTAATAATAAAAATACATGGAATAGTGTTTTTGAGTTCTTTGAAGCAAAAATGGACGCTTTTGAACGTTTTTTCTATGAAAATGAAGACTATATTAAAGATTTGGAAATTAATACCTAAAACTAATGAGTTCTCAATTAAAATATTGGTTTTTACACGATCACAAACTTTTTAAAAGTCTAAGCTTTTCAGAAATTGATGCATTGTGTATTCTTAAAAAATTTCAAAAATCTAAAAAGTCAGAAATAATTGAATTACCACAAAGCGATAAAGAGAGAATTTTCTTTTTAAAAAAAGGCTCTCTAAAATTAATTCGATTAACCGAAGAAGGTGATGAAATTTTACAAGACATCATACAAAAAGGGGATATTTTTGGTGAAATTGGCTTAGAAAAAAACAATGCAGAATCAGAATTTATTAAAGTAGTTTCTGAAGAAGCAATACTATGTACTTTTTACAGAGATAAACTGGAAGAAATCATGCTTCAAAAACCGGATTTTGCACTTACCTATATTAAATTTATGGGTTTTCAATTCAATAAAATTCAAAATAGTTACAAGAATATTTTTTTTAAAGATGCAAAGTCTCGATTGATATTATTTTTAGTTTCATTAATTGAAAAAGAAGAAAAAGTATCAAAATCTTTCGTTATTCCGAACTTTTTAACTCAAAAAGATATTGCTCAATTGATTTGTACTACAAGACAAACAGTAATTTCATTAATGAATGAACTGCACAAAGAACAGTTAATTGAATACATTGATAAAAACATTATAATTTCTGATGTAGAAAAAATAAAAAAGTTAGCTGAAAATGTAAAATAGCTTACATTTTACTTCTTTGAACCACAATACATTTGTCGAATAAACTTAAATTATTCAACAATGAAAAAATTCTTATACGTATTCGTATTATTAGTCGTTCATATTTCACTTTATTCGCAAAATCAATCTGAAAGAATAAAACACTTCAATTTAGAGAACGGAATTGCAATCAAAGGCTATGATCCTGTTTCCTATTTTTTAAATGATGTTAAAATGGGCGACAAAAAAATTTCAGTAAAACATCAAGGTGCCACCTATTATTTTTCATCACAAAAAAACAAAGAATTATTTTTAAAATCACCAAGCAAATACGAGCCTCAATATGGAGGTTGGTGCTCTTTTGCAATGGGAGATTATGGAGAAAAAGTGGAAATTGATCCCAAAACATTTAAAATTTTAGACGGAAAATTATATCTTTTTTACAATGCTTATTTCAACAATACACTAAAAAGTTGGAACAAAAATGAAAAGAATTTAAAAAGCAAAGCAGATCTAAATTGGGCTGAAACTCTAAAAAAATAACTTATGAAAACCCTAAAAAGAATTTCTTGGACATTACGCATTACGATAGCAATTATATTTTTGCAAACACTTTACTTTAAATTTACAGCTCATCCAGATTCTGTTCATATTTTTTCAAGTTTAGGTTTAGAACCATACGGACGTATTGGCGTTGGAGTATTTGAATTAATTACGGCACTACTACTTTTGATAAATAGTACAAAAATAATGGGAATGGTTTTGTCGTTAAGTGTAATATTTGGGGCCGTTATATCACACTTATTGGTAATTGGAACAGAGGTTAAAGGTGATGGCGGAAGTTTATTTCTTTTGGCAATTATTGTTTTCATTGGAAGTTTAATTTTACTAATTTTACACAAAACAGAATTAAATGAGCAATTAAAAAAAATACTAAAAAAGAAAAACCAATGAAAAAAATATTTTTATTACTTATTGCAGTTACACTTCAGTCGTGTCAATCACAAAACAAAGAAACTAAACCTATGAATTCAAATTCAAAAAAAACAGATGCTGAATGGAAAGCAGAACTAACTCCAGAACAATATGAAGTTTTAAGAAAAAAAGGGACAGAAAGAGCCTTTACTGGTGAATATTATGACCATTTTGAAAAAGGAAAATACGTTTGTGCCGGTTGCGGAAATGATTTATTTACCTCTGACACAAAATTTGATTCGCACTGTGGCTGGCCATCATTTGACAAAGCTATTAAAGGTTCTGTTGTTTATGTTCAGGATTTGAGCTATGGAATGGTAAGAACTGAGGTTTTATGTGCTAAATGTGACGGCCATTTAGGTCATATTTTTGATGATGGTCCGAAAGAAACTACAGGTCAGCGTTTTTGTATGAATTCTGTTTCTATAAAATTTGTTCCAGAAACAAAGTAAGAACATGTTGGTAGAAAACATAAAAAATAACCTCTGCGAAAACATCGAATTACTTCGTCAACTTACAAATGACGAATATTCACATAAAAATACTGAATTAAGCAATGCTACCATTGGCGAACACATGCGTCATATTATTGAGTTGTTTGAATGTTTGCTAGATAATTATGACTTTGGATTCGTTAATTACGATAATAGAAAACGTGATTTAATCCTTCAGACCGATGTAAATGAGGCGCTTTCAAAAATTGAAAAAATTCTAGTAGAAATAGACAAGCCAAATAAATCGCTTTCATTAGTTCATAATTGTTACAGCACTTCTGAAACATTATCCACTAATTATTTTAGAGAATTGGTTTATAATTTAGAACACAGTATTCATCATCAGGCTTTAATAAAAGTTGTAGTACTTCGATTACCGCATATTAAAGTTGCCAGTTCCTTTGGAATAGCACCATCAACACTTGAATATCGAAGACAATGTGCACAGTAACATATATTCCAACAAAAAACGGATGTATTATTACTTCTAACAGAGATGAGAAAATTGCACGAGAAAAAGCAATTTCTCCTCAAGAATACGAAATTGAAGGCGAAAAAATAATTTTTCCTAAAGACCCAAAAGCTGGCGGAACTTGGATGGCGCATACTAATAGTAAAATTATTGTTTTACTTAATGGTGCAAAAGAAAAGCATATTTCTAAGAGCAATTATAAGAAAAGTAGAGGTTTAATTGTAATTGAATTAATGACTTCAAAAAACACTTTAAACCATTGGCAAACAATAGATTTAAAAGATATTGAACCTTTCACAATTGTATTATTTGAAAACAATAATTTAATACAATTACAATGGGACGAAATAGAAAAAAGCAAAGAATTAATCAATGAAAATGAATTTCATATTTGGTCTTCTTCTACGCTATATTCTAAAGAAATTAGAGCACAAAGAAAAAATTGGTTTGATAATTTTTTAAAATCAACAAGTAGCCCAAAAGCTAATGAAATTCTAAATTTTCATCAATTTACAGAGTCGGAAAATAAAGAATTTGGATTGCAAATTAATCGAAATAACCAACTAAAAACAGTTAGTATTACGCAATGTTTGGTTACAAATTCAAAAATAGAAATGACTTATCTGGATTTATTCAATTAAAAGAATGACAAAATTTAATATTTTCCTTCATAAACTAATCAATTGGGAATATTGGCCTTATCAAGTAGTCTATTTTCCGGTGTATTTTCAATATTTATTTTATGCGGCTAAAACGCGCTCTTTTTTTTATTTTAATGCCTCAAATCCAACTATTAAAAATGGTGGCTTTTTTATGGAATCAAAAAAAGAAATTTATGATTTAATTCCACCTACTTTTTACCCAAAAACGATTTTAGTAAATTCTGATGAAAATTTTGAAACTATTGTTCATAAAATTAATTCTGAAAACATCCAATTCCCTTTAATTGCAAAACCAGATATAGGTTTAAGAGGAACAGCCGTAAAAAAAATTCATAACACAAAAGAACTCGAAGCCTATTTTCAAAAAGCAAAATTTAATATTTTAATTCAAGACTTAATTCCGTACGAAAATGAAATTGGTCTGTTTTATGTAAAATTACCTAATCAACCTGGAAAAATAACCGGAATCGTATCTAAAGAATTTATGATTGTAACTGGAAATGGAAAAAATACAATTCGCGAATTATTACATCAAGATAAACGGTATTTATTGCAATTAGAAACGTTAGAAGAAGAATACAAAGACAAATTAAACACGGTTTTAAAAGACCAAGAAAGTATTAATTTAGTTCCTTACGGAAATCATTGCAGAGGAACAAAATTTGTTGATGCTAGTCATGAAATTACAGCAGAAATGACGGCTAATTTTAATACCATTTGTAACCAAATTGAAGGTTTTTATTTTGGAAGAATGGATATTATGTTTTCTAATTTTATCGACTTAGCAAAAGGGATAAACTTTCAAATTGTAGAAATTAACGGAGCTATTAGCGAGCCAACCCATATGTACGACCCTAAACACAGTCTGTTTTTTGGTTGGAAAGAACTTACACGTCATTTTCATTACATGTATCTTATTAGTAAAGAAAACAGAAAAAATGGAGCTAAATTCCTAACCTTCAAAGAAGGCGTTTCTGAATTTAAAAAGCATCATAAACATTACGATACTATTTTAGATTTTTAATTTTTTTAAAATGTTAAAAAACAATTATTTTTAAGAAAATAAGGACAAAAAATAGAAATAAAATTTATATTTGATTAAATTTTATTTCCACATGAAAAACTTATTTTTATCGCTTTTAATCATTGGATGTTCCAATGTTTTTTCTCAGTCAAAAAGAGACTATTCTTTTGCTTATTCAACTGATTCAATTATTAGCACCGCATTTGGATATTACCAAAAAGAACAATACAGCAATGCTATAACTGAATTTAAGAAAATCGCAAAAACCGATCCTAAATATTTAGTTGCGCAATATGAAATAGCACTTGCGTTATTTTCTGACAATAAAAAGGAAGAACTTTTAAATCATTTAGAAACGTTATATAAAGAGGACAAGATGAAAGATTATCCTTCATTATATACCCTATTTGGTACTTATTATAGCGATGAAAAAGAATACGATAAAGCAGAAAAAATATTTAACGAAGGAGCTCAATATTTAAGTAATTCATCGAATTTCTTATACAACCAAGCTATTTTATATTTAAGAAAAGAAGACAATCAAAAAAGTGCAGATATCTTAAAAAAAGCCATAACAATTAATCCTAATTTAGCCTCTGGACATTATTTTTTAGGTGCTATTGCACTAGAAAACGGTAACATTGTAGAAGGTAGTATGGCGTTATTAAGTTATTTAGCTATTGCTCCTAACGGAAAATTTGCACAAGAAGCCATTTTAAAATTAAATAAAAAATTTGGCGAAAATTATCTAATAAAAGGAAATGTTGTTTTTTCTAAAAGTGGTGATAATTATGAAGAATTAGAAACCATTTTAAGAAATCAATTACCATTAAGAAAAGCGTACAAACTTAAAACGGATATTGACGATGTAATTATGCGCCAAATGCAAGCCGTTATGGAGTATAGTTTAGAACACAAAATGGGAAATGGCTTTTTTGAAACTACCTACATGCCTTGGATTAAAGATGTTGTAATTAAAAAACAATTCGTTGGCTTTAGTTATTACATGCTTATTGGACTTGAAGAACAATTAGGAAAAGAAATTAGTAAACACAAAAAAGAAATTACAACTTTCTACGAAAAGTACTACATGGTCGATTTTTGGAATCAGTTTGCAAAAAGAAATGTAGAGCATTTTGGTAAAACCGAAGAAGTTGTAGTTTACTTAAATGACGGAAAACCATTCATTTTAGGTCCTGTTGTAAACAATAAAAAAGAAGGAAAATTTAAACTTTTAGGTGAAAATGGTAATATTGAAGGCGAGTTAAATCTAAAGAATGATGAATTAGATGGGTTGCAGAAATATTTCGATGAAAAGGGTAACCTTGAAATGGAAAAAATGTATGCTGCAGGAAAATTAAATGGAGAAAAAAAAGAATACTATTCTAATGGAAACATAAGCGTTATTGAAAACTATAAAGATGACGTTCTTCACGGACTAAGCAGCACTTTCCATGTGAACGGAGGAAAAAATTGCGAACTTAACTTTACAAATGGCGAAAGAGATGGTGCTTTAACATGTTATTATCCTAACGGAACTAAAAGTAGCGTAATTACTTATGCAAATGGAGAATTAAACGGTTCTTATATATTATACAACGAGCTTGGTGATATTACGGTTTCAACAACATACAAAAATGGTGAAATTGATGGAAAATATATGCAATATTTTGACGGTAAAATTGTAAAAGCTGAAGGAAATTACGCTAATGGTAAAATTTTAGGTAGCTATAAAAAATACTATTCAAATAACAAATTAGAATTTGAAAGTTTTTATATCAATGGAAAAATTTCAAAAACTATTAACTATTTCTACAATGGCTTAACCTCTTCTGAATTACTATTTAACGATAAAGAAGAATTAGAATCATACAGTTATTTTAATCCAAAAGGAGAAAAATACTTTGAAGAAAAATACAAAGGAGGCGAATTAAAATCAGGCCTTCAATATTCTGCTACAAATCCTAAACCTGTTGAAATAAATTTAACTAAAAAAGCGTTTACTATTTCTAGCTTAGAAAATAACAAACAAATAACGGGTTTCTTTGAAAAAGGCAAAAAAACAGGCGAATGGAATTACTTCTTTACAAATGGAAATTTAAAATATAAAGAAAGCTATTCAAATGGAAATCAAACAGGATTAGCTTATGCTTACAATTATAGAGGCCAATTACGATCGATTTCAAACTATGAAAATGACGCGTTAAATGGCGTTTATGAAATTTATGATAGTGGCGTTTTAAATGAAGTATCTTATTATTCAAACGGAACACAAAACGGACCATATCAAACTTTTTATGCAGATGGAACGTTAAAAGTAGACGGTTTTATTGTTGACAACGAGGTCAATTACTCTAAAACAACCTACAGACAATCTGGAAAGCTTTCTCAGATTTCTAAATTCATCGAAGGTGAAATTATTTATACAGAAAGCTACGATAGTAATGGCAAAAAAGAATTTGAATTAGATTATAAAAATAAAACGGGTAAAGTAAATTTAAATCTTAGCAACGGTGCTACGACTCAGGAATTCGAAATGGTGAATGGAAATTACAATGGAAAATTTACTTCAAAAGATAAATTAGGTAATATAATTTCAGATTTTCAATATGTTAACGGAAGAATTAATAATAATTACAAACACTACAGTCCATTCGGAACTTTAATGTTTGAAAGAAATTACTATTGTGGTTTAATTAATGGTATCGATTCTCAATATGATTTAGTAGGTAATTTAAGAATTACTAGCGAATATTCATTTGGAAATGAAAACGGAAAAACAATTCGATACTACCACAACAAGGCTAAAATGTTTGAATATAATGAATTAGATGGTCTAACAGATGGTGAATACATCTACTATAATCAAAAAGGGGAACCAATTTTAAAAGTAGATTATGAAAGCAATGCTTTAGTAAGTTATGCTACTTTAAATAAAACAGGTGGATTTTCAGAAAAAATAAAAACACCTACTGAAAGTGCCGACATAACGTCAACGTATTCAAATGGTAAAACAGCTATAAAAGTTAACTTTGTAAAAGGTGTTCCTCATGGAAAATTATCGGTATTTAATGCGGAAGGAAAAGTAGAATACGAAGCAAATTACAAAAATGGTTTGTTTGAAGGAGAAAGAACAGAGTATTATACAAATGGTAAAGTATACAAAAAAGAGAATTTGAAAAATGGTGATTTTGAGGGCACTCACACTTACTTTAAAGAAGACGGAAAACCATGGTTAACAGCAAATTATAAAAATGATGAGCTTCATGGCGACTTATTAATTTATACAAACGGTGTTTTAACACTAACTAAAAAATACGATTCAGATGAATTGGTTGAAATCATTAAATAAAAAAGCAGTTGCTTGTATGCTTATCGGATTATCTTCGATAGGCGTGCATGCACAACTCACTTTTGAAGACTACAAAAAAGAATATCCCGACTTTAACGAAGTTGTACTTCTAGATTATCAAGGGTATGATATTTCTATTGAAAACAAAAAGTTAAAAATCATTCAAAATACTTCTTTTGAATCGATGATACTTTCACAAAACGGAATTCACAATAACGAGGAATCTTTTACTTATTCTGAATTGGTTAAATTGCTAGAATATGATGCTTTTTCTATTGTAAATTCGAAAGGAAAAGAGAAAAAAATTAAGGTAACTCAATCAACTGAAAAAAACTCTAGTAGCCGATCTGTTTTTTATGACGACATTAAAGAAAGACAACTTATTTTTCCAAATTTAGAAACCGGAGCAAAAAAAGTTTACAATTACAAACGCGAATTTGTTGACCCTTTTCTACTTCACAAATACATGTTCATTGGTGGATTTCCTATAAAAAACGCAACATTTGAAGTAAAAACCGATAAAAATGTAAATATTGGCTATAAAATCTTTAACGATCCAAATAATACAATTGAATTTAAGAAAACGGAAGTAAAAGGTAAAACTGTTTACACCTGGACATTAAGAGATGTAAAAGCATTCAAATTTGAATCAAATAGTCCTGGCATATTACATTCCGCACCACATATAGACATATATGTTAAAGATTACACCATAAACAATAACAAAACCGTTGTTTTAGACGATATTGCTTTATTGCATAAATACTATCAAGGTTTTGTAAACCAACTGAATAAAAAAGAATGCATCGATTTAAAAAAAATCACTAAAGAAATCACAAAAGATAAAAATTCAGATGAAGAAAAAATTAAGAGCATATTTTATTGGGTAAAAGACAACATTAAATATGTAGCTTTTGAAAATGGTTATGAAGGTTTTATTCCAAGAGAAGCATCATTGGTTTTCGAAAGAAAATTTGGTGACTGTAAAGACATGGCCAATATAATTGTTTCAATGGCAGAATATGCTAACATTAAAGATGTAAACTTATGTTGGATTGGAACAAGAGAAATACCTTATTCCTATACAGAATTAGCTACACCTGCAGTTGACAATCATATGATTGCTTCTTATAAAAAAGGAGACGAATATATTTTTTTAGATGCTACCGATAGAGAAACTCGCTACGGAATTCCAACTTCTTTCATACAAGGTAAAGAAGCGCTAATTAACAACGGAACAGAATTTAAAATTGTAAAAGTTCCGGTTGTAGCTGCTGTTAAAAATCAAGTAGACGACATTGTTAAAGTTCAAATTAAAGATGGAAAGTTAATAGGTAGCGGAAGAATGGAATTTAATGGTTTTAATAGAAGTATGACTTTAATGCAAATTGGAGATGCATCTGGCAAAACCCGTTTCGAAATGATCAAAAGTTTGGTTTTAAAAGGAAATAATAAATTCAATCTAAATTCATATACCGAAGAAAATATTAGCAATCGCGATTTACCATATAATGTAAATTACGAATTTGAATTAGATAACTATTTAATTAAAGTGGATAAAGAACTATACCTAAATCCATTTTTACACAAAATATTCGAAAAAAATCCAATCCAAAAAGACCGAAATACAGGATATGATTTTGAAATCGTTTCTTTCTTTAATTCAGAATTCGAATTTGAAATTCCTGCTAATTACAAAGTAAAGTACATTCCTAATAATTTTGAATTAGATAACGAGCTACTAAAAGTAGGAACTGTTTTCACTGAAAACAATAATAAAATGGTAGTCAAATTTACATTTGAAGTTAAAAAATTGGTAATAGAACCAAGCGATTTTGAATTGTGGGATGAAAGCATCAAAAAAATGAAAAGCAATTATAGCGAAACTTTAATTTTAACCGAAAAATAATAATCCAATTCAAATGAGAAATCTAATAACTAAAAGCATTCTTGTTTTATTTCTGTGTCAAATTAATACTATTTTAGCACAAGACTATACCTTTAAAGATTACCAATGGGAACAAAAACCAGCAGCCTTTTTGGCACCAGAACAATATAAAAATGAAAACGAACTAATTGTAAGTCGTACTATTAAAATTGAAGTGGTTACAGATAAAAACGGACCTAAACAATACTACTTACTTCACGATAAAATCTTTATTAATTCTGACGATGCTATAGAAAAAAACAACAAAATATACTTACCCTTTAGTCTAAATGAAAGTGTTGTTAAAAATGAAGCGCGTGTTATTTTAAAAAGTGGTAAAATAATTACTTTAGACAAAAAAGACATAAAAGAAGAAGTAGATGAAGAACGTGGAGTTAAATACAATTATTTTGCAATTAACGGATTAGAAAAAGGAGCCGTAATTGAAAAAATATTCGTTTTAGAAGAATCACCAGAACTAAATGGTAAAACATTTAGAATGCAAGATGATTTACCTATTATGGATATTAATTTCGAATTAATTCATCCAAATCATTTGGTATTTAAAACAAAAGGATACAATAATTTATCAGGAGCAGTAATAGACGATAAAATATTTAAAGATAAAATATCTATTTCCGTAAAAGAAACAAATGTTCCTAAATTAGAAGATGACGAAAAATATTCTAACTGGAAAGCCAATATTAAACACTTTAGATACAAATTAGATGCAAATTTATACAATGGCTCTAAAAATTTATACAACTACAAAGAATTTGCTTCTAACGTATTCGAAAGATTCAACACGGAATTAGACAAAAAAAGTCAAAAAGCTGTTGATGAATTTTGTAAAACAATTCCAAAATCTAATGATTTACAAGAACAAATTTGGAATATCGAAAACAAGGTCAAAAAAACAATTCCTTACAACCGTTATTTTGATACAAAAGAAAATTTAGCAGAAGTTATTAAAACCAAGCAAGCCAATCAAACCGAAACATTAGCTCTTTACTTAGCTATTTTCAAATATTTTAAAATTGAAAACCAAATTGTATTTGCTTCAAATCGTTATGATATTGCATTTGATCCTGAATTTGAAAGTTATGAAAATTTAGATGAGTTATTATTCTTTTTCCCATCTATAAACAAATTTATGACACCTACAGAAATTGAATACAGAATTCCATTAATTCCAAACATATTAGCAAACAATTATGGTCTTTTCATAAAAGGAAAAGAATTTGCAGGCGTTAAAATGGGGATTGGAGAAGTTAACTTTATTCCAATACCAGGTGTTGAAATAACACACGATGTTATGAATATCACAATCGATTTTACAAAAGATATTGAAAACCCTACCATTACAGACGAAATATCGTTTGGAGGTTATGCTGCATTAAATTTCCAACCAATTAAAGACTTTGCCCCTGCAGAACAATATAAAGAAATTTTAAAAAGTATAGCAGAAAACTATACCATTCAAGAAGAATACACTTCGTTAACAACTGAAAACGATGGAACAGAATTCATAGGAAAAAAACCTTTCGTTTTAAAAGCAACTTTTGAAGGAAAAGATTTAGTACAAAAAGCGGGAGAAAATTATTTATTCTCAGTAGGTAAAACAATTGGTTCACAAATGGAATTATATCAAGAAAACAAACGTATGATGCCGGTAGAAATCGATTATCCTCACTCCTATTTACGTAAAATTAAAATAATATTACCAAAAGGAGTAACAGTTAAAAATTTAGAGAAATTTAACATGAGCCATAAAACAGACATTAATGGCAAAACAGAAGCTACCTTTGTAAGCAATTACAAGACAGATGGAGATGAAATTCTAATTGAGAATACAGAATTCTATAATATTATTAATTATCCTTTAGAACACTTCGATTCGTACAAAGCAGTTGTCAATGCTGCCGCCGACTTCAACAAAATAGTCATCGTACTAAATAAGTAAAACATGAAATCCGACTTCACAAGAGTCGGATTTTTTTATATCTAAAAGTGATTATACCTATGACCATTTCCCACTATTGAAAATAAAATGAGTAAATCATTACAATTATGATAGCAATACAATCGTTATTTTTATTATTTTCGTGATGAAATGAAGTTTTATACAAGTATAAATACAATGGTAAAGAATACCAAGACGAGTTAGGGCTTAACATGTACGATTACGGAGCGAGGAATTATGACCCTGCGTTAGGTAGATGGATGAACATTGACCCTCTGGCGGAGAAATATAATAATTTTAGCCCTTATGTTTATGTGTACAATAGTCCATTAAAATTTATAGACCCTGATGGAAAAGAAGGTATCGTTATTTCAGGTTCTCCTGGAAATCATGGAAATGAAAAACATTTTTTAATTAATGGGTTAGATAGAGCTAAAGCAGCTAAAGGCAAAACACAAAGTGAAGACGAGAAAGTTACTTGGATAGTTTATAATGACCCTAAAGGTGGTTTTAGTAAAGAAATAATTTCTGAGTATAGTAAAAAAGCAAGTAAACTTGGTATAGAATTTAAAGTTGTTTCGAGTTCTGATGATATAGTTGACTATATAAACAATAAAACTGGGGGTGATAGTCGTTCTAAAGATAAGATTACAAGTTTTTATTATCTTGGTCACGCTACTCCAGGGGACTTAGATGTAGGTTATGCTGGTTCGGGTGATTACTTAGAGCCAGGTGATGATTTTAACAGTGAAGCTTTTTCTAGCGGTGCGTGGATTAATGTTGTAGGTGGTTGTAGAACTGCTGTCGATGGAAATCTAATTGGTGAGCCATCTGTTGTCGACCAGTTTGTCGGATTAGTTGATTCTAAATCTACTGTTAATGGCTCAAGTGTAAAAGTTGATTACCCTGCAGGAGTTCGAACTGATACCCAATTAGTAAACTATACAGATGAAAATGGAAAAAAAGTGGAAGGTGAAATTATAACAAAAAAAGGAACTAAAAATTAAGTCATGTCAAAAATCAAAATTTTACTCATATTCTTGTTTATATTAACTGTATCATTAGTTTATTTTTGTTTTAATCCAATTGTCATTGACAATAGAAATTATAATATTAGTTATATTAATCAATATTTAGTTTTTGAAGAAAATGTTAAAATTTTAAAAAACATTGATTTTTCAAAAAAAGAAATAAAAGCAATTTTGTTGATTAAAGATGATATTAATTTATCTAATAAAATTAAAAAAGGCAAAGTTCTTGTTACTAATGATATTGAAATTATTAAACAAATTAAAAATAATTGGAATTTCACAAAAACTAATGGAGATATTTCTACAGTTGAAAATGAGCTATTTATTTACGAAAATGAAAAATTAATTTTAAGAACATTTATTGTGCTTGATGATAGTGTTGATAGTAATATCAATGGTATTCAAAATACTGAGTTGGGTTGGCTATCATCAAATTATGATATTATAGAGCAATGTAGTAAATTTAAAAGAGTATATTTTCCAATCATATTGTTGTAAATGAGATAATTAAAAGGGTAATGTCCCGATCGCTCGGATATGTTCAACGGTCGATAGCGCGGAAATGCTTTCCGTGCCCACAAAGTAATTAAAATAGAATTAGTTAATTAGTTCGCAAAAAAATAAACGGCAATTGCTATATGATTCAGAAATACCGTTTTTGTAATAGTAAAAACAAAAAAACCAGACCGTTCGGATATATCAATGCAACGATTGCGCGGAAATGCTTTCCGTGCCCACAAAGTAATTAAAATAGGATTAGTTAATTGGTTCGCAAAAAAAAAACGGCATTGCTATATGATTCAGAAATGCCGTTTTTTTTAATAGTAAAAACAATAACCACCTCTAATAGAGGTGGTTATTGTTTTTAGTCCCATCGAGACGATATATTGAAAACAAAAAAGCCTGTCTAAATTAGACAGGCTT
>NZ_WIBH01000015.1:0-30239 GCF_009495795.1 Flavobacterium sp. LMO6
TAAACATTGTTTTCCTCAACAGGACCAATCTTGTCTGATATAAAACTCAAACCTAATCCTACATTCTTTCCAACTGGAGCGTGACCAAAAAAGGTACCTGTAGTAGGCGCATCCTCAATCTCAACCCACTGCTTTCTGTATAATAATCCCATAGATAAATTATCCTTACTTCCAGCATATGCCGGATTCATTACACTCATATTATACATGTATTGTGTGTAATGGGGATCTTGTTGTGCGTGTAAATCTACAATTGTAGAAAATACAACTAAAGCTACTAAATATAGTTTCTTCATTATTCTTATTTTTTATGGCTGCTACCAAAGTAGCAGCCTTTTTAATTATTGCTGTCTATTAATATACACCCAACCTGTTTTAGCAGGTAAATCGTTAAATTCAATTACATAATAGTAAGTACCATCAGGTAATTCATTTCCACCATCAGATTGTCCAGACCATTCATTAGAATAATTGGATTTACTATAAACTTTAGTTCCGTATCTGTTAAAAATCTCTACTTTACTAACATCATAACCAGATAAATCCCAAGAATCATTATCTCCATCATTATTTGGAGAAATACCTTTTGGAATTTCACAACCAATTACGTTTAGATCCATAGTTGTAATATCTGCACAGAAACTTACGTCTGGAGTAAAAGTATATGTAATAATTCCTACCTGTGAAGTATTAACTGTTGCTGGATTCCAAGTTCCTGTAACCCCTTCTATTGAAGTCAATGGTAATTCAACAAAAGCTCCAAGACATAAATCATCTAATTGAGTAAATGTTGGAAGAGATCTATCATCAATAGTAACATCTATTGTTCCAATAGCAGCACATTGACCAGCATTTGGAGTAAATGTATAAGTAGTTGTACCAATAATTGAAGTATCAATTGTTGCAGGCGACCATGTACCAGTATAACCTTCAATTGAAGCAGCAGGTAAAGTAGCTGTAGTTCCTTCACAAACATCTATAATATTAGTAAAAGTTGATGGGTTATTTGGTGTAATTACAATAGTAGTTTGACTACTACCCGCATTTAAACAATTTGTAACATCTATAGCAACAGTATACGTAACAACATAAGTACCTGCTGTACTAAGTGATAAATCTATAACACCAGTAGAAGCATCAATTGAAAGACCAGCAGTAGAACTATAAACTCCTCCTACGGTAAATCCTGCAGCAGATGTATTTGGCGATGGATTCGTCGCATCTGAAATACAAACTGGAGTTGTATAAGAAATTGTTGTTACTGGATCTGCATATACTACAGGATCTATTGTAAATGTTAACGGATTAGAATTACATCCTGTAACTAAATCGGTTGCAACTAAAGTATACGTACCAGGTACAACACCTGTAAAATTAGTACTAGTTTGTGTTGTAGAAGTTACTCCATCACTTAAAGTATACTCAAAATTAGTTACATAAAGACTATAGAAACCTACATCTGAATAATCAGGAAGGTTTGGTGCAGTATTAGTCCAATCAATAACATCCCAATCTGCAGGATCCCATGTCATTGTAGGTAATACTGATGTTGAAAGTCTTCTGTAATTATACCCTACACCACCTGCTGGGGTAAATACAACTTGATTTACACCCCAATTATCTAAGTCTACATCAGTACTAGTAGTTAAAACAATATTATCATTATTATTAACTCCTGCACAAGTAGTAAAAGTTAAATCAGGAACTATACCACCTTGATTAGGACTATTACTTAATTTAACAACAACAACATCATCGTTTGCAAGGATACCACTTAAAGCTAAATTACAAGTAGGTGTACCTGTTGCGTTAGTATACACTTTTAATTTATAATTTGCTAAATCAACAGCACTTCCAGTACCGTTATAAATTTCTACATACGTTAAAGATCCAGAAGTGTGATCTGTTATCTCAGAAATAAATAAATCAGAAGGTGTATTTAAAACTGAATTTACAGGAGATGCTACTGTAAATGAAGCCGTTTGGTCTGCACAAACTGGGGTTTGAGTTATATTAATAACTGGAACCGGAATTGATGTAACCACTACAGTACCTATTTGACCCGTTGTAACATTACTACAAATTCCAAAAGTTACACCTGTTAATTCAAGCATTACATCTGAAACTGGCAAAGCAACCGAAACTGTAACAGAACCAGATGCTTCGATATCAACTGTTTGAGTTATACCTCCATTAATAGTATAAGAAACTGTTGCATTAGGAGTACCCGTAATTACAAAATCAGCATTTCCAACACCTAAACAAATATTACTATCAACAACTGCTAATGTAGCTGTTGGTAAAGCATTAACAACTACTGATGATGTGTTATTTACAAGTATAGAACAAGAAGGATTGAAAATACTTACTAATTGTAGATTAACTGTACCAACCACTGGACTATTAATTGTAATAGTAGCCAAACCAGTAGTAGCATCTAAAGCAATTGTTTGATTTGTTCCTCCGTTTATTGTATAATTTACATTAAAACCAGGTGAACCTTCAATTGTGAATACAGCATTATCACCTATACAAATTTCAGTATTAGAAGTAACCTGAGTGATACTTGGTGAGAAATTTGTAATTACTATTGGTGTGGCATTAAAAATATCACATCCATTAATTTGGAAATTAAAGTCTGCATAAGTACCTGCATTTAATCCAGATAAAATTATTTGTCCACTTGAATTTGCTATAAAGTTAGTAGGACCAACTGTTACCATATCATCTGTATAAGTAACTGTATAAGTTTCACCAGCAATAAATCCTGAAGCAGTGATTGTAGCATTAGAACTACCACATTGCTCATTCGTAAATGTAAAGATAGGTGAAGCCTGAATAGTAAAGTTAGCTTTGTAATTAGAACCATTATTATTCACAAATATAGTGTCATCACAATCTACAGTACTGTTATTATCCCCTGTTAAATCAAAATAAACCTCAACAACATAATTACCAGCAGGATAATTTGTTAAATCTATAGGAGATTCGGCATTATTTAATACTTCTTGCCATTTTTGATCTCCAACATTACAAGCACCTCCAGAAGCAAAATTTCCAGCAACACAATCATCAAAGAATGGTAAATTTAAAACTGTAAAAGCTCCTGGTGTAGATGTCGCTTCATAAATTCTATAATTTAATCTAGCACTACAAACATTAGCTGTAGCTGTTTTAAAAGATTTTAATTCACCTCCTCTTAAAATAAGATTTCCTGAATTTTGTATATATACTCCTAAATCTGAGCTTGGGAATACATTAGTAGATGGACCTATTAAATCAGTACCAATTCCAGTAACATTATAAAACTCACCTTCAGTAGCTGTATTTGTACAGTCTTGAATCCAAACTGCTGTTGCGAAAGAATTAAAAGTACAAGTACCTAAGATTTCAACATTCATTTCAAATGTTGGAGAACATGGGAAAGTTGCGACATCTGGAGTGAAAATATATAAGAAAGTACCAGGTGTAGCCGTATCAATTTCAGTAACTGGATTTCCAGATAATGACCATTGACCTGTTACACCATTAATTGAAGTATTACTCAATGCAATATTTGGACTACCAGAACATACAGATCCAGGTGTTGCAAATGTTGGAACAATAGTTTCATTAAGTGTAACAACTATTTCGTCTTCAATATTATTAATTCCACAAGTTATTCTCACTTTATATGTTCCCGATTGATAAACCGTTAATGTGCTTGTTGTTTCACCTGGTATTAATACACCATTAAAGAACCATTCATAAGCATCGGCAGTTGTATTAGAAGAAACTAATTGATATGAATCAGCACAAAGTACCTGATCTGGTCCTAAATTAGTACTACAAACAATATCACAATTTGTTGCTCCAGCCCCAGTACCATTTAAATTGGTTTGTGTAAATGTTACAGTCCCAGGTTGGTTACTAAAGTTAGTAATCAATACAATGTAAATATCATTAAGTTGCGCATTATTAATTGTGAAATTTTCAATCGCAGCCGCTGAATAACTACATGACGCAACATTATTTGGAATCGTTGTATTGCCGTCAGGGAAATCATATAAATCATTACACGAAGTTGCAAACTCTGCTGGTGTAAATGGTCCCCATATAATGTAGTCAACATCAATTCCACCTCCTGTTGTATTATTTGTTTGAGAAATTTGAAAAGTTAAATTTCCTGTCTGACTTACCTGCATAAAATACCATGATGGGTTAGGTGTGGTAAATAAACAACCTATACCTCCATAACTAGGAACTCCTACTGAGTTTGTATAAACCAATCCTGTTTCACCACAAAATGCAGAAGCATCAGAACAATCAACTGGTGTACCAACACACAATGTAAAAGTAGTGTTTTGGTTAGGAGTTGCCGTAAATGTATAAACTCTAATATAATAAGTTTGACCAGGAACTAAATTAGCAGCAACACTACTATTGTTATCACTACAATATAATTGAGTTAATGCTCCACAAGTTCCAGAATAAACCACATGATACATGTCTGTAGTACTACCTGCTACGTTTACAAGTGAAATTGTATGAGTCCCTTCCGTTGCGGTAAATTGAAACCAAACGTCATCATCATCTGTTCCAGCACATCCATTAGGATCTGATGAAGCAGTAGCACCTAATACAGTTCCATTAACAGAATTTATACAAGCAGTTCCAGTATTAACAGGAACATTTATTGCTGCTGCACATTCATCATTGGAAATTAAAGTCGCAAAATTTGTTGGTCCTCCCCAAACACTTGAGTCTGTTGGACTACAAATGGCTCTAACATATACTTCAAATGAAGTTGCAGACGGGAATCCAGAAAAACTATAAGTTGGTGAACTTACAACTGCTGTAGGAGTAGCTCCATTTGGTGGATATCCAGTACCTGTTGGTTGAATGATTACCTGCCATTGTGTAGCTGATGGAGCATTATTTGTCCAAGTAATAGTTCCAGAAGTCGTTGTTAAAGCACTTACTACAATATTTGTTGGCGCAGGACAAGTTGGCGGTGTACACATAGCAGGTCCTGAATATAAAAGAGACCCTTGCGTTCCCGTGTTAAATGGCTTATTATATATTTGAACACCTAATGGATCAATAATTGCAACTCCAACTTCGTTAGCAAAACCTCCACCTGTATTCCAAAACAATTCAAAAGGTTGATTACTACATAAAGATACTGTTACGTTGACAGGACCATTACCATTTGTAAAAGTTCCACCAATAGTAGCTACTGTTTGACCAAATTGCCTAATAGACATGGTGTTTCCATTCCAACCGTCCCCCCATGAATCTGTCATTCTAAAAATGAAATCACATTGTTGAGAGGCTGCACATAATGCAGTGGTAAAAGTTCCAGAATCAGACCAAGGACTAACATTGTCTAATCCACAAACAGCTCTTACATAAAAATCATAAGTAGTAGCAGCTGTTAAACCTGTTAGTGTATATGGATTTGAAGTAATTCCTGTAACTAATGTTCCTGAACCTTGAACAAAACCAACTGGTCCATATTCAACTTCCCATTCTGTTGCACCTGTTGGATTAGTCCATCCTAAGTTAACAGAAACGTCTCCAATGGCAGAAACAGTTAAATTTGTTAATTGTAAACATTGTCTATCCACATTAACTTTATCTAAAATCCAGCGATCTCCAAGACCACCAGTAACTTCATGAACAAAAGCAATATGAACATTTTGACCTGCATATGCATCTAACAACACGAAAAATTGTTGAAATCCTGTTGCGTTTATTTCTAATTCTGTATAAGTTGCTAATGTTGTAGTAAAATCAGCTATGTTTTGACCAGTAGTTGATAATAATACTTTGTATATACTTCCTTGCTCTCCAGGAGAAAAAGATCGAGCAAAAAACCTTACTTGTCCATTTGTAGGGACAGTAACTTGAGGCGTAATTAACCAGTCTTGTGCAAGACCTGGAATACTTCCTTCACGATTTGACATAGCAGAAGCAACACCAATAGTCCAAGTATTTGGCAAAATGGTATTTCTTCCCCAAGATTGAGCAGTTCCGATGCCGTTGTCTGTTACCACCCACCCAGGAGGTGGAAAAGCCACATTTTCAAAGTCTTCAGACAATTGTCCGAAGGCAAAAAAAGTAAAGAACGACATGAAAAAAAGTAATAATTTTTTCATTGTTAAAATATAGTTATGGTTTGATTAATTTTTCAAAGTTACACAATAAATTAACCTACAAACTTAATATCGATAAAATGCGTTTTTTATCGATAAAATGCATTTATTAAGATTATAGATTTTATGTATATTTGTAAAAAATAATTCAACTTTGAAAATAAACTCAAAAATCTACTTTGCTTCAGACCAACATTTTGGGGCACCCACTCCTGAATTAAGCTTCCCAAGGGAGCAAAAGTTCATCAATTGGTTAGACGAAGTAAAACATGATGCAGATGCCATTTTCTTACTCGGGGATTTATTTGATTTTTGGTTTGAATATAAAACCGTAGTACCAAAAGGTTTTGTAAGAGTTTTAGGAAAACTAGCAGAAATAAAAGATGCTGGAATTCCAATTTATTTTTTTGTTGGAAATCATGATTTATGGATGGGTGATTATTTTGAAAAAGAACTCAATATTCCTGTATATCATGATAACCAAGAATTCACTTTTAATAACAAAACATTCTTAATTGGTCATGGAGATGGAAAAGGACCTGGTGATTTAGGCTATAAAAGAATGAAAAAAGTGTTTACTAATCCTTTTTCAAAATGGCTATTTCGTTGGTTACATCCAGATATTGGTGTGAAATTAGCACAATATTTATCGGTTAAGAATAAATTAATTTCTGGAGCTGAAGACGTTAAATTTCTTGGAGAAGAAAATGAATGGTTAGTACAATATGCTAAACGTAAATTAGAAACCAAATCTTATGACTTTTTTGTTTTTGGACACCGCCATTTACCAATGATAATAGATGTTTCTGAGAAATCAAAATACATTAATTTAGGCGATTGGATTGGTTATTTTACCTATGGTGTTTTTGATGGCTCAACTTTTGAATTAAAAGAATATAAAAATTAATCTTCTTTTTCTAAAGCTTCTACTTCTTTTTCTAAATCTAACTTTCTAAAAGAAGGCGAAATAAATGCTGTTATAACCACTGTTCCAATTGTCAAACAACCACCAAAAACCACTGCACGAACAACTCCCATTAATTTTGCTGTAACACCACTTTCAAAAGCTCCAAATTCGTTTGAAGAACCCACAAAAATTGAATTTACTGATGAAACTCTTCCACGCATATTGTCTGGTGTGTGTAATTGTAAGATCGTATTTCTAATGACAACCGATACACCATCAGCAACCCCACTTAAAAACAAAGCTAGTACAGAAATCCAAAATATTTCAGATAAACCAAAAACAATAATACATAGTCCAAATATAAAAATAGCAGTTAACAATTTAACTCCCGCATTTTTATTTAATGAAAAGTAAGCAGCTGCTAACATTGTAATGATTGAACCAACTGCCGGAGCAGCGCGTAATACTCCAAAACCCTCAGAACCTACTTTTAAAATGTCTTGGGCAAAAATGGGCAATAAAGCCACTGCTCCACCAAACAAAACAGCAAACATATCTAATGAAATAGCACCTAAAATGGTTTTATTATTAAAAACAAACTTCACCCCTTCTATTAAACTTTGAAAGATTGGCTCTCCAATTTTTGGATTTAAAATAGGTTTTCTTGTAATTTGAGTTAACAACATTAGAGCAACTAATGTGCAAGCAAAAACCAAACACATAGACCAATGTACGCCCATAATTCCTATTGAAAAACCAGCAAGTGCGGGTCCAAACATAGAAGCCAATTGCCACGTTGAACTACTCCAAGTAGCAGCATTTGGATAATTTTTCTTTGGAACAATTAAAGAAAGTAAAGAAAAAACTGTTGGCCCAATAAAAGCCCGAACGAATCCTCCTAAAAAAACTAATGCATAAATAATCCATAAAATAGTTGACTTCGTTAGCGAGGAAACAACACTTGGAACAGTAACTAAAAAAAGACCTAAACTAATAACAGAAAACCCAATTAAGCATTTAACCAAAAGACTTTTCTTTTCTTTTCATTTTGATCTACAATATGACCCGCAAATAGTGCCATTGAAATAGCAGGAATAATTTCCATTAAGCCAATAATCCCTAAAGAAAGTGGATTTTTAGTTAAACTATACACTTCCCATTCAATAATAACAAATTGCATCGACCATGCGAAAACTAATGCAAAACGCATTCCAAGAAAAATTCGAAATTCTTTAAAACGAAGCGCTGCGTAAGGATCTTTTTTAGCCATTTGAGGAACGAATATCACGTAATTGCAACTGCAAAGTTATTATATCTTTCCATTCATTTTCTTCCAAGGAGAAAATTGCATCGAATTTATTTTTGTTTGTAACAATATCTAATTTGTTGCCCAATCCAAAACCAATAGCACCAAAATTTTCCGAATTGCCTTGTTTTACAAATGCTTTCAAATGTTCGTTATCGGCACCTAAAGTTTTCGCATAACCAGAATCGGTTAATCCTTTCGCTAAAAATAAAGGCGTCATGTTTTCAGGACCAAAAGGTTCAAACTGTTTCAATACTCGCATTAATTTTGGATGAATTTCCGATAAATCGATTTCTGCATCGTAAGCAATTTCAGGCATTAACAAATCGGGGTGAATAGTTTCTTGAACTACTTTTTCGAAGGCATTTTTGAAATTATCGTAATTTTCTTCTTTTAGCGTCATTCCGGCAGCATACATGTGACCGCCGAATTGCTCCAAATGTTCCGCACAAGCTTCCAATGCATTATACACATCAAAATCTTTTACTGAACGTGCCGAAGCCGCTAATTTATCTCCGCTTTTTGTAAAAACAATCGTTGGACGATAATAATTTTCTACCAATCGAGAAGCCACAATACCAATAACTCCTTTGTGCCAATTTTCTTGATATACAACGGTTGAAAATCGATTTTGTTCGTTATTTTCTTCTATTTGAAGTAAAGCTTCTTTCGTAATTTGTTTGTCTAATTCTTTTCTATCCGAATTATGTTGCTCGATTTCGGAAGCGAATTGTTCCGCTTGTTCTAAATTGTATTCCGTTAATAAAGCAACCGCTTCGTTTCCGTGTTTAATTCTTCCTGCAGCATTAATTCTTGGTGCGACAATAAAAACAACATCAGTAATCGTTAAGACTTTCTTAGCTTCGCTCCGTTCGCCGTTGGCTCGGGTCTTTACATTTTGAACCAAAGCCTTAATTCCAGGACGCGGATTCGAATTAATCACTTCCAAACCAAATTTAGCCAACACCCGATTTTCACCAGTAATCGGAACAATATCAGCGGCAATAGCTGTTGCAACCAAATCTAAATATAAGACCAAATCAGCAATCGTTTGGTTTCTGTTTTCGGCTAAAGCTTGAACTAACTTGAAACCAACACCACAACCACATAATTCGTCATACGGATACGAACAATCGTCTCGTTTTGGGTCTAAAACAGCAATAGCATCTGGGAGAACTGGTCCAGGTCGATGGTGGTCGCAAATAATGAAATCGATATTTTTTGCTTTGGCATAATTTACGTGATCTATCGACTTAATTCCGCAATCCAATGCAATAATTAAAGAAATATCGTTGTCTTCGGCATAATCAATTCCCATATAAGAAATACCGTAACCTTCTGCATATCGATCTGGAATATACGTTGCAACATTTGGATAAAAACTTCGTAAATAACTCGAAACTAAAGAAACAGCGGTTGTTCCATCTACATCATAATCGCCAAAAACTAATATATTTTCGTTATTTGAAATAGCTTTTTCAATTCGCACCACAGCTTTGTCCATATCTTTCATGAGATACGGATTGTGCAAATCGGCTAAAGTGGGACGGAAAAATGTTTTGGCTTGTTCAAAGGTTTCAACACCTCGTTGAACTAATAAAGTGGCGATAATTTCGTCAACTTGAAGGGCGCTCTGAATGGCTTGTACTTTTTCTTGATTTGGCTTAGATTTTAGATTCCAACGCATAGTTTAATTATGAATTAAAAATTTTGAATTATTTTGAATGGCATAAATGAATTACAAATGTATATAGAAAAACTGAAATAATAAATTGGGAGTCAAAAGTTCCATTATTTTTTAACTATTTTTGAAAAACATTACATTAAATAAATAAAGATGCAAATTCAAGGACAAATTGTCGACATCCTAAATAAAAGAATCTACTCGGGTGAAGTTACTATCGAAAACGGAAAAATAAAATCCATTATTGAAAAAGAACATGCAGAAAAATCATTTATTCTTCCGGGTTTTATCGATTCTCATATTCATATAGAAAGTTCTATGCTTGTACCTTCTGAATTTGCAAAAATCGCAGTTTTACATGGAACCGTTGGTACAATTTCTGACCCTCATGAAATTGCAAATGTATTAGGAAATGAAGGTGTTTACTACATGATAGAAAATGGTAAAAAAGTACCACTAAAATTTCATTTTGGCGCGCCATCTTGTGTTCCTGCAACTTCCTTTGAAACAGCTGGAGCTATAATAGATTCTGAAGGAATTAAGGAGTTACTAGCTTCTCCAGATATTTATTATTTAGCCGAAATGATGAATTATCCGGGTGTTTTATTTGATGATGCAGAAGTGATAAAAAAAATAGAATGGGCAAAGCATTTTAATAAACCTGTTGATGGGCACGCTCCAGGCTTAAGAGGTGAACCTATAAAAAAATACATTTCAGCAGGAATTACAACAGATCATGAATGCTTTACGTATGAGGAAGCTGCTGAAAAACTATCTCTTGGAATGAAAGTCATTATTCGTGAAGGAAGTGCAGCAAAAAACTTTGAAGCTTTAATTGATTTACTTCCTGAACATTACGAAAATATGATGTTTTGTTCAGACGATAAACATCCAGATGACTTAATAATTGGACATATTAATACTCTTTGCGCCAGAGCAGTTGCAAAAGGAATCGATTTGTTTAAAGTTTTACAAGCAGCATGTATAAATCCGGTACATCATTACAAAATGAATGTTGGTTTGTTGCAACAGAACGATTATGCTGATTTTATAGTAGTTGAAGATTTAGTTAATTTTAAAGTTAGTAAAACATTTATAAATGGTGAATTAGTTGCTGAAAATGGTATTTCAAATGTTAAACATGTTTCATTTGATAGACCAAATAATTTTAATATCACAACAAAAACCATTTCAGATTTTGAAATTGAAAGCACAGCTTCAAAAATTAGAGTAATTGAAGCTTTAGAAGGTCAATTGATTACGAATGAATTACATCATGCATCACTCATCAAAAACGGGAAACTTGTTTCTGATACAAATAATGATGTTTTAAAAATGGCCGTTGTAAATAGATACCAAAATGCAATACCAGCAATTGCCTTTATAAAGAATTTTGGGTTAAAAAAAGGTGCTATTGCAAGTTCAGTGGCACACGATTGTCATAATATTGTAGTAGTAGGAACTTCTGACGAAGAAATTTGCAGAGCTGTTAATTTACTAATTGATAACAAAGGTGGCATTTGTGCTGTAAATGGTTCTGAAGAAAAAGTTTTATCGTTACCAGTTGCAGGAATTATGAGTGCAAAAGACGGATGGGAAACTGGAAAATTGTATCAGGAAATTGACAAAACAGCAAAAGAACTAGGAAGCAAATTAAAAGCACCATTTATGACGCTTTCTTTTATGGCTTTATTGGTTATTCCTGATTTAAAACTTTCTGACAAAGGATTATTTAGCGGAAATAGTTTCTCGTTTGTAGATTTAGATGTGGAATAACTTTCACCTTATAATTTATTAATTTCGAACAAAAGATTGAATACATCTCATTGAAAATTATGTGATTTCTACTTGCGTCGAAATGACAAACAACTACAACTTATGATAAAAAATCGCTACCTCAACTTTTGCAAATTGACGGAACATTTCCATTACGCCACAATATTTTTCTACGGATAAATTTACCGCTTTTTCTAACTTTTTCTCGTCTAAATTGATGCCGTAAAAATGGTAATCTACTTTTACTGTGTGATAGGTTTTGGGATGTTCCTCGGTTAATTCACCTGAAGTTTCAATTTTGAAATCGGCTACTTCTAACTTCATTTTTTCGATTAAAGAAACTACGTCTAAACCGGTACAACCTGCTAAAGCCGATAACATCAAAGCTTTTGGACGCAAGCCTTTTCCTTCGCCTCCGTTTTCTGGTCCAGCATCAATTGAAATAATATCGCCACTTGGATTTGTGGACTCAAATTGCATGTTACCTTTCCAGGTAGTAGTTATATTGTGTGTTTCCATCGTTTTTAATATTATGCTATTGAACAAAATTTACAATTAATGCTAAACATTTTTGGAATCCATAATGCTATATTGAGAGCAAATAACAATAATAGAAAACCAGTTTTATTTTTCTTGAAGAAAATCAAGTATAAAGAAAATATAAAACTTATTACAGCAACCAAAAAAGTAATTATCATTAAATAATCTCCATTTGCTGAATGACTATTTGCAAAAATTTGAATATTTGGAATGACTTCAAAATGAATTGTAATGTTTGTTGCTAAAATAACAAAAAGAAACAATCCTACTTTCTTAAAACTCATCATCCTTTAGTCTTGATTAATCCTCCAACACAAACCACAATCTCACCTTTAGCGGGTTTCGCTTCAAAATGTTTTAAAACTTCTTCAGCGGTTCCTCTTACCGTTTCTTCGTGTAATTTAGATAATTCTCGGGAAACAGAAACAGGTCTGTCGGCCCCAAAATATTGTGCAAATTCGGCTAAGGTTTTATTTAATTTATGTGGCGATACATAGAAAATCATCGTACGACATTCTTCTTGCAAAGCTAAAAATCGAGTTTGTCTTCCTTTTTTATCAGGTAAAAATCCTTCGAATACGAATTTATCGTTAGGCAAACCACTATTTACCAAAGCAGGTACAAAAGCAGTTGCTCCAGGCAAACATTCTACTGCTACTCCATTTTCTACACAAGCACGCGTAAGCAAAAATCCAGGATCTGAAATGGCTGGTGTTCCTGCATCGCTAATTAAAGCAATGGTTTCGCCTGCTTGTAATCGCTTGACCAAATTTTCAACGGTTTTGTGTTCGTTGTGCATGTGGTGGCTGTGCATGTGTGTAGCAATTTCGAAGTGTTTTAGCAATTTTCCGCTGGTTCGTGTGTCTTCTGCTAAAATTAAATCGACTTCTTTTAGTACTTTAATAGCACGAAAAGTCATGTCTTCTAAATTGCCAATTGGCGTAGGAACGATATATAATTTACTCATTTAAAACAGGTTGAATTTAACTGGATTTTTTAAACACATAGGCACATAGTAATATTTGTATTTTGAAAAGAATAATATAGAAAATAAATTTTCTTCACATTAGCTATACGTGCTAAACAAAACTCAAACAATAAAAAAAACATATGTTTCTACGTGATTAAATTAAAAACACGAATTAGCACAAATTTTTTAAACATATAGGTCATATAAGTTTTTCTAAGTGAATTACTTAAATCGAAAAAGTTCATAAAAGGTTATACAAACTTAAACGCTCTGTGTATCTCTCTAAAAAGTATCTACTTCAAAAAAAAACTCGGTGAATCTCTGTGTTAAAACTCGAATTTCACGAATTCACCAATAAGGAATCTGTGACTAAAAACTGAGACTGCGACTAAAATTTAACTAAACTTCTTCTCCACAATTTCCATGAAACGTGCTTCAAATTCTTCATTTCCTTCCCAATTGTTATAATCGGGCTTTACAAAATCTTGCACAAAAGAACGAGCTTCATCAAAACTATCAAAAGTATTTAATTGCGAAATTACTCGGTTAAAATCATCCGAACTTCCAGCAAATAGTTTTTTCTCAAATCCAATTCGGTCATTCAAACCAAAAGAAATAATTTTATTTAATCTATCGTTTAATGATGAAATTTTATCTTCTTTTTGTACTTTTTCAAAAGTAGTTTTTACTTCAACTTCTAAAGGAGCTATGGTTTCAGCCGCAACTGGTTCTGATTGAATTTCTACTTTAATTTCTTCTGTAACAGGTTCAACAGCTTCAAAAAATGTTTCAGATGCTTTTTCAACTTCAACAGGAACGTCTTCTACTTTTACAAAATCTAATTCCGTATAATCATGAACTAGCATGTCTTCAAAAGAAATTTGCTTCGCTTGAGTTCCAATAACTCCAGATTCTGGTTCAGATGGAATTTCAGCTTTTATTTCTTCAACTTTTTCTTCAACAACGGGTGTTATTTCTTCCTCATCATCCTCAACTACTAATTCGGCAACAATTACTTTCTCAACTTCAATAGGCGCTTCAAAAACTTGAGCATCAATCTCAACCTCATTCTCAACTTCGATGTTTTCTACCACAACATCAATTGGAGCGTTAAAAACTTCTGTTGGTTTTCCTTCTAATTTTTCTTCTAAAACCTCTTGCGAAATTTCATTTTTTACCAATTCGAAATTTTCTTCATAGAAACGTAAAATAGTCAATTGATCATACAAGTTTTTAGCTTCTTGTTGCAATTGAAGTGTTTCAGAATGGTTTTTAAGCTTTAAAATTCGGTGCGCAATACTGATTAATTCAGCTGATATTCTTTTCTTCATAACTTTGGTGCGTGTAGTTAAATATATCGTTGGTTTTTTACTATTTTTGTTTTGCTTACAAATGTAGCAGAAAATAATTTTTTAACGTACGAAAGATACAAAATGTTTCTCGAAAATACCGTAAATCAACAAGAACAATTTGGCTGGATAGAAGTAATTTGTGGCTCTATGTTTTCGGGTAAAACTGAAGAATTGATTCGCCGATTAAAGCGCGCTCAATTTGCTAAACAAAAAGTCGAAATCTTTAAACCAGCTGTAGACACGAGATACCATGACGAAATGGTAGTTTCTCACGATGCCAATGAAATTCGTTCTACACCAGTTCCTGTTGCTGAAAATATTCGAATTTTAGCACAAGGTTGCGATGTAGTGGGCATAGATGAAGCGCAATTTTTTGACGAAGAAATTGTTGCGGTTTGTAATGATTTAGCCAATTCGGGAATTCGAGTAATTGTTGCTGGTTTGGATATGGATTTTAAAGGAAATCCTTTTGGCCCAATGCCAGCGCTTATGGCTACAGCTGAATATGTTACCAAAGTTCACGCTGTTTGTACACGCACTGGAAATTTAGCGCATTATAGTTTTAGAAAATCTGATGACAAAAGATTGGTTATGCTTGGTGAAACTGAAGAATACGAACCATTAAGCCGTGCAGCCTATTTTAAAGCAATACGCGAAAACATGAAAGTGAAAGATGTTGAAATTGTAAACAAGCAAAAAGACAATAACACATAAATTGAATCTCACTATCACCCATATCATTTCATTTTGTAAAGGCGTTTTTCACGGAAATTCGACTGAATTTACCGCAAGTCACATTTCGATAGACAGCCGTTCGTTGCAAAATGGAAGCAATACTTTGTTTTTTGCTATCAAAGGACAAAACCACGATGCGCATTTGTATTTGGAAGAATTGATTTCAAAAGGCGTTCGCTATTTTGTGGTTGAATATATTCCAGAACATTTGTATGAAAAAGCGAATTTTATTATCGTTGAAAATTCGTTAAAAGCATTACAACAAACTGCGATTGGGTATCGAAAACAATTCGATTTTCCCTTTGTGGGAATTACCGGAAGCAACGGAAAAACCATCGTGAAAGAATGGTTGAATTTCCTGTTGAGCCCGAATCATTTGATTGTTCGAAATCCGAAAAGTTATAATTCGCAAGTTGGAGTTCCCTTATCGGTTTTAGGCGTAGAAGGAACATATGATTTTGGACTTTTTGAAACCGGAATTTCGTTACCCAACGAAATGTTGCAATTGGAAAAAATAATTACTCCAAAATATGGCATTTTAACCAATATTGGGGCAGCACACGATGAAGGTTTTCCAAATCGTGAAGCCAAAATCAAAGAAAAAATTAAACTTTTTGAAAATTGTACCGACATTTTTTTAGAAAAAAACGAAAGTATTGAGGTTTTACTTTCAAACAAAATTCAAAAACACACGTGGAGTTTTTCTGATGAAACTGCACATCTTTTCGTTACGCAAAAAAAAGAAAACAACACAACGCAATTAACTTTTAAAAACAGTACTACTTCTTTTAGTGTTATTGTTCCTTTTTCTGATGCTAATTCTATTGAAAACGCAATTACTTGTGTAAATTTTATGCTTTTTCTAAACGAAGACATTTCATTTATTCAAAAGAGAGTTGGTGAATTATATCCTGTAGAATTAAGACTTCAGGCAAAAAAAGGAATCAACAATTGCTTGGTTATAGACGATAGTTACTCCTTAGATTATCCGTCACTAAAAATAGCATTAGATTTTTTAGAACAACAAAAATTACACGATAAAAAAACAATTATACTTTCTGATATTTTTAATAGTGGAATTGCATCAGAAACTTTATATAATCAGGTTAAAAATTTACTTTCCAAAAATAAAATAGGTCGTATAATTACAATTGGCGAAATAATAAACAAGCATTTAAAAGATTTGCCAAATGTAATTTCTTTTGCCACAACGCAAGAATTTTTACAGCAATTCAACACACAATCGTTTCAAAACGAAACCATATTAGTAAAAGGTTCTCGTGGTTTTAACTTTCATGAAATTGTGGTTTTGTTGGAAGAAAAAAATCACGAAACCATATTAGAAATCAACTTAGATGCGATTAGTCACAACCTGAATTTCTACAAATCCAAACTAAAACACGACACCAAAATTATGGTCATGGTGAAAGCGTTTGGTTACGGAAATGGCGGGTATGAAATTGCGAAATTGCTCGAACATCATAAAGTCGATTATTTAGGTGTGGCTTTTGCCGATGAAGGGATCGAATTACGAAAAGCCGGAATTACGACTCCAATTATGGTTTTAAATCCCGAAAATAGTAGTTTTAGAGCCATGATTGCTTACAATTTAGAACCCGAAATTTATTCGATTACGGGTTTACAAGCTTTTCTTAAAATTGCTCAAGAACAAAATATTTCAAATTATCCGATTCATATTAAATTAGATACCGGAATGCATCGTTTAGGGTTTGAAATGCCTCAAATGGATGAATTGGTATCTTTGTTAAAAAACAACAACTTTATTAAAATAAAAAGTGTTTTTTCTCACTTGGCTGCGAGTGACGACAAAAAATTTAATGAATTTACACAATTACAATTTCAACGATTTGATGAAATGTATAATGCTATTGCCGCTGTGCTTTCCTACATTCCAATTCGTCACATTTTAAACACGTCTGGTATTTTTAATTACCCCGAAAAACAAATGGAAATGGTGCGATTAGGGATTGGTTTGTATGGAATTGGAAATTCGGAACAAGAATTACAAACGCTAGAAAATGTAAGCACCTTAAAAACAATCATTTCACAAATAAGAGAAGTTTTACCCGGAGAAAGCATTGGTTACAGCCGAAAATACAGCGTAACTAAAAAAATGAAAGTCGCTACGATTCCGATTGGTTATGCCGATGGCATTCGAAGAGCTTGGGGAAACGAAAAAGGCTATGTTATTATAAACAATGAAAAAGCCACCATTTTAGGTTCGATTTGTATGGATATGATGATGGTTGATGTTACTTCCATTTTTTGTAAGCCTGGAGATGAAGTCATTGTTTTTGGGAAAAACCCAAAAGTAACAGAGATGGCAAATGTAATTGGCACGATACCTTATGAAATTCTAACTGGAATTTCGCAACGTGTTAAAAGAATTTTCTACAAAAATTAAAATTGTGTTAAAATTTTTGTAAATTCGTAAAACTAAAACAAAAAAACTAACTCTTAAAATTAAAAACTATGGGATTTTTTGCAGATTTTAAAGCCTCTTTAATGAAAGGCGATGTATTAAGCCTTGCTACTGCCGTTGTTATTGGTGGTGCTTTTGGTAAAATTGTTGGCTCTGCAGTTGACGATGTAATTATGCCAATTGTTGGGCTAATAACAGGTGGAATTGATTTTACTCAAAAATTTATTGCATTAAACGGCGAAAGTTATGCAAATCTTGATGCGGCTAAAGCAGCAGGAGCAGCAGTAATTACTTATGGTAACTTGGTACAAGCTATTATTAACTTCGTAATTATTTCGTTATTTATTTTTGTAATATTAAGAGCAGCAGAAAAAGCGAAGAAAAAAGAAGAAGCAGCTCCAGCGGCACCAGCAGGACCATCTCAAGAGGAATTGCTTACACAAATTAGAGATTTATTGAAAAAATAGTCGATACCGCTACATTATATATTCTAATTAAACCACGCCTTTGGCGTGGTATTTTTTTTGAGAATTTTTTTACTTACATTTATCAAAAAATACGTTCTTACAAAATAAAAAATGCCGATTTTGTCCAAATTTGTCCATTTTTAGGAGTTTTTGAAATAGCGTTATGCCTTATAAATAGTAGCCTCATTAACAATTTGACTACTATCCTTTCGGTATGCTCGTGCCTAACCGCCATGGCTGCAGCAATAGCTACCGCTACGGCTTCCAAGGACAAGAAAAAGATGATGAGCTAAAAGGAGAAGGAAATTCGCTGAACTATACGTTTAGAATGCACGACCCAAGGGTGGGTAGGTTTTTTGCAACTGACCCGCTTGAAAAAGAATACCCTTGGTACACACCTTATTCATTTAGCGGAAACAGAGTCATTGACATGATTGAGTTAGAGGGCTTAGAGCCTACAAAACAAAGAAAAGATTGGAAACGTCAACCTAAACTTAAATACCCTAATAGAAAGGATTTGATTTTTTATACTTCAAGAGAAAAAGATAATAAAACTGGAAAAGATAGAACATACTTAATTTTAGAGCAAGACTACGCAACAAATGATAATATGTATGACACTAAACACTTCTATGAGGAAAATGGACAATGGTTGCCTTTTAAAGAAACTAAACCAAAAACTACTCAATTAGCTAAAGAACTAAAACTGATGGCTACAGAACTTGTACCAGATGCTGGTGAAATAAGTATACAAGGAAGTGTAAATGTTATTGATTTTAAGGCTTTAATGAAATTTAAAAATCCCTTCACCATGAGGCTAACTTATAGTGCTTCGTTATTTCATGCTAATGATGGGGGTGGATTTGGTTTTAGTTTGGGTGCGGAAGCCACAAATACTCCATCAATTTTCAGTTTGGACGGGATTAATATAAATGCATTTTATAATAAGACTTATGGAAAAGAATTGCACCTATATGATTTAGAAGGTGTTGAAACAACTTTTAACGCAAATGTATTAGTGCCAGAGTTAGGTGTAAATTTAGGAGGTAATTATATTGATGCACATTCTTATACAGGTGTTGGAGTAAGTGTTTCACCACCCTCAAAAGTAGCAAGTTATTCTGTTAGCACAACAAATACTACTATAAATACAGAGCATTTGACAGAAGATGAAATTAAATTAAAAGAAATAGATTAGTAACTAATATATATTTATGAACAGTCATCTATTTAACAACCTTATTGGGCTATTTATTTTAATAGCATTGTTAATTACAATAAAAAAGGCAAAACCAAATTTATTATCAAAAAAAAGCTTTGTCTTTTTGATAATAATAGCAGTTTGTTTTTTTTCTTATTTATCAATAAAAACTTATTTGACATATAAAGACTTGACTAATTTAAAAATTCAAGATTTTAACAAGTTAAAAGTAATAAAAATTGAAAGTCAAATAGAAAGCGATTCCTTGTGGATAATAGAAGATAAACATACATTAATAAAAGTAATTAATAGTATAAAAAAAAGCAGTATTTCCGATAAAATCAACAATAGAGATGACGGACCTCATTATAATTGTATGTTATATAATGAAAATAAAAAGGAATATTTTTATTTTCAATTATATGGCAAAAATAAAGAATACAAATTGACAATTTCAAATAAATTGACTTACAAAAATTCTGAAATCATAGAGATTATTGAGAAATCAAATGAAAAATATAAGTCAAATAATCGGTAATGTGGTAATGCTTCAAACTTAGTGATGCCACACAATCAAAATACTAACTAATTGATAATCATTTAAATTTAAAAATAACTGTAAATAGGATAAGCTATATAGTTTATCCTTTTTTGCTTTTTAATGGTTTTAAATCGAAGAAAATGATGAAATGGTAAACCTTGTGTTGCAGATTTAGTGATGGCGAATCGATTTATGATGAGGTATTTTGTAACGTGGTTGCATGGGAGCGAATCTGATAAATACAAACAAAAAATCCTAACTCATAAAGTTAGGATTCTTTTTATGTGAAAAGATTTTGTTTTCCAAAAACCCCATCGATACAAGTCTCAACAAAACAATTCTTTTTATGTTCTTCGGGAATTTCATCGATATAAGTGTAGAATTCGGATAACACACTTTTATGTAAGTCTAAACTGGATTCCGTTATGTAGCTTCCGAATTTAATTTCAAATCGTTTGAAATATTCTTTAATTGTCATTCGTTTGGTATCGTTGTCATTGGCAATCGTTTCCACACCATTATCGTGATTTGCAATAGCGCATTCAACTTCAACTTCTGCGCTCGTTTCGGTTTTTACATTTGTTTTGACACCATGCTCCAAAATAATTCGGTTCATGGTTTCAATTACCAAAGTTTTGTCTTTTTCCTCACATAACAACGCATCATAAACATACAGAACAAAAATACCAAGCATGTTTAGGTGCCTAATAACATCGCTCATTATTTCAACTTCGAGCTTAAACATTTTCTTTGAAGTGATTTTGTAACCATGCTCCTTTTTATCGTTGTAAATCCTTGCAAGCATGTCAGGTTCATGTTTTGAATAATAAGCGAATAACGGTGATACCATCATCCCGTTCCAATCCTTATTAAAAAAGCTCAAATGCTCGATTTTAATGTCTTTTAGGTCAATACCAGTTGTTTTCGCAATTTCTTCATGCTTTAAAAATTCGTGTTTGCCATTGTACAAGTGCATTGCTATATTTGGATGTAACGCTTTAAAATCGCATTCTACTAGCTTTTTGCCACCAACTGTAATTTCATTACGAATCCAAGCTGGCATCAACGTAAAAGAGTCAACGACACGCCCACCGCTTTTATGGTCGCCAACACTTGGAATCATAAAGCCTCTATTGGTAAGATATTCAAACATTTTGATGTTGTCTTCTACAAAACTCCTGTTATCAGCATCAATCCAATAACTATTATCATGTTTATTACGCATAGTTAAGATTTTACCTTTTTTAGTAGTGTAACGTTCTTTTACAAATTTTTTACCAATTATCAGCAATTCATTAGATGTAGGTAATTCGATTCGTTGGTATAACTTCATTAGATTGTGACAGATTGGATTTTCCTGAGCTTCATTTATTAGCCTGTAATAAATTTTATTTCTGTTTTGAATAATTCCGCTGTCTTTGACAAAATACTCTGTTAAACCTGGCTTTAAATAGCTGTTAGGTATTCTGTAGCTCTTAGAATATCCACCTTTCGAATAACTCTCATCAACTTCAAGCATTGCACCAGTTGAAGTGCCAGTTTTCAATACCTCTATAATTTTCTTATAAATGAAGGTATTGTCTTTGTTTTTTGTTTGTTCGTGTAATATCTCAGAACTCAGACGCTTCCAACGGTCTTCAGTATAGTAAGTACTGGCTAAGTTGGATAGCACCAAAAGACATTTTTCAACCGCTATGTTAATATCGGTGTTAATTTCTTTCAATTGTGCTTTAGAAACGTATTTTCTTAGATTGGTTTCCGATTTTTTCGGAATCAGGATTGAATTAACATTTGGGAAAATTAAGGCTAATTCTGCTAGTTGTTCGTCATTGTGAAGGATTTGTAAATCCTCTGTATCGCCTGTAAGCGATAAGTACTCTTTTTTAAGATTCATTTGATATTCTCTTATTCTCTTCACCCAACGTGTGGATGATTATTTTTTTTGGCTCCTACACTCGGTAAGAGAAGCTGGGGTAATTACTCCCCAGCAACCAAGGATTTTTTAATGAGTTTTCTCTCATATTATTAATTATACTAACAAATCTGAAAACAGTCAAGTACTTTGGACAACTATTTTTTGAAAACTTTTATTTGTTGGTTTTGGAATAGCGCAAATAGTGCATACTATATTATTTATAATACTTCTGTATTACCTTATTTTATTAGCATTACATAGTGTTATTATTACTATTATTTAAGTAACATATATGAGTAGAAAGATTGAAATTATAAGAAATAATTAATAGTAATTAAACACTAAATTGAATTATATAATTTCAAATAACATATAAAATACCATATCGCACCAAAATATTCAATAAAGCTCTTTTTTTCAATATTTATTGGTTCCTATAGCGCAGTTATTAGCACGCAAAGCGCTAATGCTATAAATATTAATTATTCGCCCCTGTGGTAAAATACAGCCCTTCCCCCCTGTAAACGAATTCAAAAAATGGGAAATATTCATTTTCAGTTATCCACCTCAACTGGAAGGTTCCGACTTAGATATTAATAGGCGAATAAATGCGTTCAAAAATTCTGAGCTAAAAATTTAGAAATCAAAATTCGAGATATTTATTAGTAAATACAGAAATATGAAAATTACAATAACACTCAAACAATTAAAAAGGGTGCTTCGCACACAACCAACAAAACCAATTGTTTTTAAAGTCGCTAATTTCAACAATAAAGAAATGTTGGAATTATCAAAAATGTTTCAACGAAAAGAACGAAGTTAACGCTTCGTTTTTTTTTATGCCTAAAAACAATCAAAAACCTCGCAAGCCCAGGAAATCCAGGATTTTTCTAGGATATGTGAAAAAAGACCTGGACATTTGTTTCACTATTTCAAAGAAGTGAAGGTTGAAGAAAAAACCCAGTAAAATCAAGGGTTCGCAAAGGTTGGTAAAACAACCACTTTCACTAAGGGTAGAAAACTAATAAAAGTGAAACTAAAATCGTAAAATTATGGCATTAAAAGGACAAAAAACAACGAGTGATTTTTTAGAGTGGGAAAAGATGCAATCGCTAGTTTTAAAATTGGAGCGTGATGGTGAATTGAAATTTGCGCTATTGATTGCGACAGGTTCATACATTGGACTTAGAATTTCAGATTTGTTACAATTACGTTGGAATCAAGTTATAGGTGAAGATTATTTTACCATCACCGAGAAGAAAACCAAGAAAACACGTAAAGTAACTATTAACCCTGAGTTGAAAACAATTCTTAATCGTTTGTTTATTCAACTAGGAGCCAAAGAAAATGATTTAATGTTCGTGAACCGCTTCGGGGATAAACCATTTTCAATCCAATACGTGAATAGTAAGCTAAAAGATATATTTACTACTTACAAGATAAAAGGACAGTATTCGAGCCACTTTATGCGTAAAACACTAGGTCGCAGAATTTGGGAAGTGAATAAATATAGTGACCAAGCGTTGTTGTTATTATCTCAATTGTTCAATCATGCGAGCGTATCAACAACCAAAATTTACTTAGGAATTCGTGAAACGGAGATTAGCAACCTGTATTTGAGTCTCTAAACGGCACACAATTTTTACAAAAACAGGTTGCAATTATAGTAAATTATTTAATTTGAGTACGTTACAGATGTTTTTAGAAAATAAGCCAAAAAATTATTCATAAAAATTCAGGTCATTTTTAATGGTTTTTTGCAGATTATTCAAGAAATGAAAAAAATAACCAAATTAAACAATTCAGATATTTTTAAAATATTGATTTTTAATAACTTACGGAAAAGTTACAAAAAACGAAAAAAATTGACTGAAAATTCAATAAAAGTGCATTTTTGCCCATTTTTTTGTCTGGTTTTTAGCCTGTATATTTGTAAAAGGAAATCCAAGAAAAACGAAATTTATCACTACACTATTAGCTATAGCGAGGTTTAAGTTTCAAAATAAGTTGATTACAGAGCTAAGTAATTCAACTGCAAAAATCACAATTAAATTTCAGATTACGAGTTCGGTGCAATATCCGAATAGGGATTGTCATGTCTAATTTTAAGCATAAAAAAGCCCAGTCGGCAAACTGGGCTAAGAACCTTTTAGTAATTAAATAAGCAAAATAATGAAAAGCAAAGATATAAAAGATATAGCAGTTACCAATGATTTTATCCGCATTCCGTTTGACCCAGCAACTACAATAAAACTGGAAGACCCGAAGCTCAATAGCTACGGAATGGATATTTCAAACCCCGATTTTTTAAAATATCAATCAGGAAATTTAGAAGCTGAGATTATTGGTGGTGTTAACACATTGGTTTTAACTCGATTTCAAGTGATGTTGAAAATCGCAAGACGACCACAAATGAGCATACAGGATGTTTATAGAAACAATGTGGATTTGTACAACGAAAACAATTTACAACACTTTATAAAACAAGCCAGTATTAAGCTAAAAATCGATAGCACCACAATAGCAGATTTCGTATTTGATTTGGTGGAACGTTTGGAAACATATCGCAAGGATAAACGAACCTATACAGAAGAAATACCAACGATAACAACGAGCAACCAAGAACAAAAAAAGTTAAAAGAACTTCTAAATAGTGATAAGCTACTAAACGAAGTACAAGAGCTTTTAACAAGTGCAGGCATGCCATGCGGCAAAACAGGATTACAATTATTTCTAGTAGCTCTAAGTAGTAAACAAAACAATGTCATGCATTGCATTTTACAAGGAAATAGCGAGATTTCAAGCGAGATAATCAGAAGTTTTGCCAGCGTGCTACCAATGGAAGTAAATCGTTATAAAACTTCAATAAGTGATAATGTTATGTATTACGCTCCATCGGAAAACTATTGGAAAAACAAAGTCTTGTTATTGCCTAGCATCGATACACTTGGCAAAAAGAACACAGCACTAACAGAATTGATTTTGCAAGGCGGGGTTAATAGATTGGTAACGGAGAACACCGAACAAGGTACATACAGGGCAAGCAATAAATCGGTGAATGGCAATCTGAGTTTTATCAGCTCCACCGCTAGTGGTTACCATGATTTACTAAAAAGCGATACGGTACTCGCATTGCTATTGTGCAATCCAAACGAGATTAAAAAAACGATTGTAACTAATCAAATAAAGCGATTTGCGGGACTTTTGGATGAAAACAACATCCAAGTAGCACAAAGACAATTACAAGCGTTATTTCGGGACATAAAAAACATCAAAGTAGTAAATCCATATTTGGAGCAAGTGAACGTTTCTAAATTTTTGAATAACGATAGCAAGCTAATAACCCAATTTTTGAGAATAACCAACCTAATTACTTTATTACATCAAAAGCAAGTAACAATGACTAATACCGATGGAGCCTATCAGATTGAAGTACAAGCCAATCACATGATGCAAGCCTTGGAATTGTTTCGGGAAGTTTGGTTTAAAGAAGAAAAGGAATTGCCATTCAATTTAGCTACTACCTTGGTTAGAATCAAAAAAGAACTAATAAAAGATAATTCTGAAAACCACAAGCAAACGGATTTCTCAGTAAAAGAAATGCGAGCCAAGTTGAAGGTAAGCCCGTCCAGTTTTGCAAGGCATATAGGTACGCTTTATGATTATGGGAAATTGGAACGTACAGGCGGAAATAAAAAGGACGGCTACATGTACCAAGTAATCAATTGGAGCGATGGCACCGATACCGCCCAACAGTTTGAAGATTTTAAAAATGAGATTCTTAGTTTGTAAAGTTAGTTTCTCACAAGTAACCCACAAGTTTCTCACGCTCCAAAGCCTTGTTATTATTGGTCTGAGGTCAAAAAATGAGAAACTTAAAAAAATGTATATAGCGATATGAAAAAATTAGAATTACATAACATAGCATTTATAGAAGCATTGGAACATTTTAAAATGAGGCTTCAAATACAAGGTACATCAGAAACCCAAGTGTATAGCAAACCCAATTCGGTTAAAGAGTTTTTGCATTATTTGGAACAAAAAGGAATCGGTAACCTAAACCAAATAAATCAAAAGTTAGTAAGCGAGTATTTCGATTATTTGAAAAACCGACCACTTCAAACAAAAGACGGCACCATGTCGCCAGCGTATTTACTAAAACATCGGGAATCCATTTTGCGATTTATCGAGTTTGTAATGAGTCAAGAACACGAAATTGGTCAAGGTCAAAGCGGAATCCAAATCAGAATCGATAACAGCGAGAAACTACCCAAAGAAATACTTTTGGAAGAAGAAGTTGAAACGCTATTCAATACCTGTGATAATAGCATGTTAGGAATACGTGATAAAGCAATACTTAGTTTGTTGTATGGTTGTGGATTACGAAGAAAAGAAGTGCTTCAACTGGAAATAAGCGAAATCGACCTTAACAAAGGACGTATTCATATTGAGAAATCCAAAACAAAACACGCTAGAGATGTACCAATGAGTAAAGCCGTTCAACGCAATATCGAAGAGTATTTATTCAATGTCAGAAATGTTATGTTGGATGTCAATAGCGAGTTAACCAGTTTTCTAATTACGGAACGAGGCACAAAAATGAGCAATAGCACACTAGCCAAAGTAATGGAGAAGCTGAGCCAAAAGATAAACATCGGTAAAACGATAACATGTCATATTCTTAGGCATTCGATAGCCACTCATTTACATCGCTACATGACAATTGAAGATGTGGCAAAATTCCTAGGACATAAGACCCTAGATAGCACCATGATTTACACCCATTTAAAAACCGAATACTATGGATAAAAACAAATTAATAAAAAAGTTTAAAAACTATATCGTTAACGAATTAGGATATACAACAACTACATTTAAAGGCTATAAGACGTGTATAAATGGCTATTTGGATTGGTTGATAACAAACCAAATCCAACCCAAGAACATGTCGCTAAATCAAACGTATGACTTTTTAGCGTATCGAAGATTAAAAGGCGATACAAATGGAAACATACGAACGTATAAAACGGTAATAACACATTTTAATCAAGCTATTGAAATGAAAAGTAATCCCGCTTTATTGGTGCATTTGGCAAAGAACGAACGTAAAACACCAACCCAATTACTCGATGAAGAATTTTTAGATATGATTTACAGGGAAACCACCTCTAATACACTAGTGCAAAAGCGAGATAGGTGTATTTTAGGTATGATGCTTTTTCTTGGATTGAGCAGAAACGAAGTAACCACAATTCAATTGGAACATTTAAAGCTAGAGGAATGTAGATTGTATGTAAGCCAAAGTAATACCACAAACGAGCGTTACATTAACCTCAACCCAAAACAAATATTGCACCTATCACAATACTTGTACGATGTAAGACCAAAGCTAGAACAGGAATATAAAATCAATACCAATCGTTTGTTTTTTAGTTGTGGTGATGCTACTGGGCTAGATGGTGCATTGGCTAGATTAATGAAACGATTAAAACGTGAATTTCATTACGTGAAAGATTTTAAGCAATTCAAACAATCAAGAATGGCAATTTGGGTGAAGGAATTGGGATTGAGGCAAGCGCAATATTTGGGTGGTTATCGATATGTAACCAGTGTACAGCGATATGATTTTAAAAGTATCGATGACCTAAAAATGAAATTGAAATATAATCACCCAATGGAGAGGTTTGGCTTAGATTTTGCTATTTATAATTAGTTAAAAGCTTTGATTATTAAAGCAATTAGATTAATTTTAACTAAATTAATGTTGTGGTTCAATTAAATTTTATTTAATTTGTACCCGTTTTACAAGAAACACAATTTAAACTTATGTCTGATTCAACTTTTAAAATGACTGCTCTTAGTAAGCAAATCAAGAGGGAGAAATTGACTTTAAAACCACATGGAATTAAAGGACATTTTAATTTATTTACTGGTAAATCTGGTGAGTATTGGGTAAGCATTGTTCCAGCATTAAACACTAGTGGCTATGGTAAAACAGAAGAAGAAGCTCAAAGTGATTTACAATACAATTTAAACTTATTTTGTAAAGATTTATTTTCTCTAAAACCAGAGCAAAGAATTACAGAATTGAAAAAAATGGGTTGGCATAGTGACAAGCTGTTTAGAAAACAATTTTCTTCTGCTTTTGTTGACGAAAATGGAGTATTACAAAATTTTGACTTCCCTACTGAAGTTAAAAAAACTTCAACAGAATTAGAAGCGGCTTAAATTGGGAAATAATAGACCTGTTAAAACTAAAGATTGGATTAGGTTTTTAAAAGAGCATGGTTGTTCTCAAAAAAGACATAATGGAACATCTCACGAACACTGGAAATGTCCTAATTGTTTTAGAACTGTTACTTTTAGACCTAAAGACAAAGAAATTCCAGCCATGCATCTAAAGACAAATTTAGAAACTATGGGATATGATTTAGAATATCTTTATAACTGGATTGATAAAAAATAATTCACAAACCACTTAGTAATCTAGGTGGTTTTTTTGTTATATTCGCATTACGTTCTTACAAATAAAACCCGAATGAAATAGCATATAAGTAGCTATCCTTTCGGAATGCTCGTGCCAGGACGCTCTTACGTAGACCCTTCAAGGGATTACAGATACGGCTTCCAAGGACAAGAAATGGATAATGAGTTGAAAGGAAGAGGAAACTCCCTAAACTATACGTTTAGAATGCACGACCCAAGGGTGGGTAGGTTTTTTGCAACTGACCCGCTTGAAGCAAAATATCCTTGGTATAGCCCTTACCAATTTAGTGGAAATAGGTTAATTGATATGATTGAGTTGGAAGGTCTTGAACCCTCACATCCGCCAACAACTTCAGGAGAAATATACAATGACCCAAATAATGGAAATAGTTATGAAGCAGATGGCGAAGCATGGCATTCTAATATGGCATCAGGAATTCAAGGAAATGAAGCTATTATAGTTGGCGAGAAACCTTTATCTTTAAAAATAAAAGAGTTTGCTGGCTCATTTGCAAATGCTGCAAACGAGTATGTTGTTAAGCCTACTGTTGATTCAGGAAAAAAAGTTGCAAATGTAACTTCTGTTTTTGGAACAAGCATTGGTAATATGTTTACAACGTTCATACCTCAAGCTTTTGGTTTTGATGGCATGGAGATGATGAATGCACCAACATTTCATGGTTGGATAGATTTTAATAGTAATAGCCAAAAAAAGTTAATTGAAGCTGATGCAACTGGTTTGGCTGCCGAATTAGTTGTAGCAATTGGTACTGGTGGTGTTGGTGATGAAATTATTGGAGCTGGAAAAACTTATTTGAAGAAGAAAGCTGCAACAGAAGTTGTAGAAGAAGTAACTGAGCAATCACTGAATAAGTTGGTTCCCCTAGGTTTAGGTTCAACTGCAAAAGCTGGAGTAAGCAGAATTAATCCAATAAATTTGACAGAAGAACTCGCATTAAGGGAAATAATGGGTAATCCATCAATGGGTAATTTCCCTAGGTTAAGAAAAGGGATGACGGATAGCAGATGGCCAGCTACTGAAGGATGGAAGAAAATGTCATGGAATAACGGTGGAGTTGAAATTCATTATACGGGAAAATGGGTTAATGGAATTTTGGAAGCTGTAGATGATTTTAAAATAATTGAATAAATATGAAAATTAAATGTATTGAAACAAAGGCTACTAATTTCAATTTGGAAGAAGTAAATACTATAACTTCAAATAATTTTGATTATAATTTTGGTGGACACGGATTGAAGCTAAATGAAGTTTATAATGTTATAGGAATGTTGTTATACAAAGACACGAAATATTTATATTATTTGATTGATATTAATAACAAACCTTATTGGTTCCCTAATGAATTATTTCTCATAATTGACAACAATGTTCCAGAGAATTGGAATTTTAATATTTTTAACAAAAGTATAGATGATGATATTTACATGATTTTCGGATATAAAGAACTATGTTTTGATGAAGAACATTATAATCAACTTATAGAAAGAGAAAAAGATGCGTTAAATATCTATTTTAAAAACAAAAGGTAATGAGTAATATTTCAAACTTAGTGATGACCCCCCACCGCTCCCGCGCGAATCCTTTCGCGTGGCACTTGAGATAATCAATTAAAAATAATTGCAAAAAGGATAAGCTATATAGTTTATCCTTTTTTGCTTTTTAATGGGTTTAAATCGAAGCAAATGATGAAATGGTAAACCTTGTGTTGCAGATTTAGTGATGGCTTTTTGTAAATAAATTTTAGTATTTTTACCCTA
>NZ_WIBH01000016.1:0-23832 GCF_009495795.1 Flavobacterium sp. LMO6
TTTTATTGACTAAAAACGGTACTAATCAAAATAGTCGATGTTTTTCAGTGCCCTCAGTACAACTTGAGCATTTTTTATAAATTTATAATGTTTATTAATCTTCTAAATCGATTTGAAAACTATTTAAAAAGGCAATCGATTTTTCAATATCATAATGTAAAATTCGATCTTCTGAAACAAAAGAAACTTCATCTCTATACGATTTTACAAACATTTCAATGAATTCACTAGATTGCAAAGGTCTTCTAAATTCTAATGCTTGAGATGCATTTAACAATTCAATAGCTAAAATTCGTTCTATATTTTCAACTATACGTAATGTTTTAGTAGCTGCATTTGCGCCCATACTTACGTGATCTTCTTGTCCGTTAGATGAAACAATACTATCTATACTTGCAGGTGTTGCTAATTGTTTATTCTGACTAGCAATGCTTGCCGCGGTATATTGTGGAATCATGAAACCTGAATTCAATCCTGGATCGTTTACTAAAAATGCAGGCAAACCTCTTAAACCAGAAATCAACTGATAGGTTCTTCTTTCCGAAATACTTCCTAATTCTGACAACGCTATTCCTAAAAAGTCTAAAGCTAAAGCCAACGGTTGACCATGAAAATTTCCTCCTGAAATAATTAAATCTTCTCCCACGAAAATATTTGGATTATCGGTAACTGAATTGATTTCAGTACGAAAAACTTTCTTTACATAATCAATTGTATCCTTTGATGCACCATGCACTTGCGGAATACAACGGAACGAATACGGATCTTGAACATGCACTTTTGGTTGTGCTATAATTTCGCTGTCTTCTAATAAATCTCTAAAACGTTCAGCAGTTTGAATTTGTCCTTTATGTGGACGAATTAAGTGTATCAAATCTGTAAAAGGTTCTAATCTACCATCAAAACCTTCTAATGAAACAGCTCCGATAACATCTGCTAAATATGAAATTTTATCAGCTTTTATCAAACAATATACGCCGTAAGCACTCATAAACTGAGTTCCGTTCAACAAAGCCAACCCTTCTTTAGATTGTAAAACAATTGGTTGCCATCCCATTTTTTCTAACACTTTTGCAGAAGGTTGTCTAAAACCATCTACATATACTTCACCTTCACCTAATAAAGGCAACGATAAATGCGCTAAAGGAGCTAAATCTCCAGATGCACCTAATGAGCCTTGTGTATATATTACAGGTAAAACATCATTATTATAAAAATCAATCAAACGTTGTACCGTTACCAACTGCACACCAGAATGTCCATAGCTTAACGATTGAATTTTAAGCAACAACATGATTTTTACAATTTCATGAGGCACTTCCTCTCCTGTTCCGCAAGCGTGCGATTTTACCAAATTCTCTTGTAGTTTTGATAAATTTTCATTCGAAATCTTCACATTACATAACGAACCAAAACCGGTGTTAATTCCGTAAATTGGATCGGAGTTTGATTGCATTTTATCATCTAAATACTTTCTACATTTTTCAATGTTTACGATAGCTTCCTCTGATAATGCCAAGTGTTTTCCTTGAAAAACAATCTCGTTAATCATATCAATAGACAATAAATCTGAACTTATATAATGTGTAGTTTCCATTTGGTTAATTTTGAAAGTCCAAAATTCCGCAAACAATTGTTAAAATGCAAGATTTATCAGCATTATTAACAAAAAATAAATAGTTCTCAAATTTTATGGTAATTCTGGCTACATTTTTAAGAATTTTCAATAAATTAGCGCTCTCAAATAATACAACATCAAATCATGAAAAATACAGCGTTAACGCACATTCACGAAAGTTTAGGAGCTAAAATGGTTCCGTTTGCAGGATACAATATGCCTGTGCAATATGAAGGAGTAAATGCAGAACACGAAATCGTTAGAAATGGCGTAGGTGTTTTTGATGTTTCTCACATGGGCGAATTCTTCTTAAAAGGAGAAAATGCGTTGTCTTTGATTCAGAAAGTAACTTCAAATGATGCTTCTAAATTAGTTGATGGAAAAGCACAATATTCTTGTTTACCAAATAACGATGGAGGAATTGTTGACGATTTAATCGTTTATAAAATTGCTGATAACCATTATATGTTGGTGGTTAATGCTTCTAACATCGAAAAAGATTGGAATTGGATTTCATCGCACAATGATTTAGGTGTGGATATGCAAAACCTTTCTGAAGACTATTCGTTATTAGCTATTCAAGGACCAAAAGCTGCAGCAGCTATGCAATCATTAACTTCTATCGATTTAACGAATATGGGATATTACACATTTCAAATTGGTGAATTTGCAGGAAAAAGCGATGTAATTGTTTCAGCTACAGGTTATACCGGTTCTGGAGGATTTGAAATTTATTTTAAAAACGAAGATGCTGAATACATTTGGAACAAAGTTTTTGAAGCTGGAGCCGCTTTTGGAATCAAACCAATTGGATTAGCAGCACGCGATACCTTACGTTTAGAAATGGGATTCTGTTTATACGGTAACGACATCAACGATACGACTTCGCCTTTAGAAGCTGGTTTAGGATGGATTACTAAATTTGATAAAGAGTTTACGAATTCTGAAAACTTGAAAAAACAAAAAGAAGCGGGTGTTTCTCGTAAATTAGTTGGTTTCGAAATGGTAGAAAGAGGAATTCCGCGTCACGATTACGAAATTGCTGATGCTAACGGAAACATTGTTGGAATTGTAACTTCTGGAACGCAGTCGCCTTCTATGGGAATTGCTATTGGAATGGGATATGTTCCAACGGCTTTAGCTACACCAGATTCAGAAATTTATATAAGAATTAGAAATAAAGATATTAAAGCAAAAGTGGTTAAAATGCCGTTTTATAAAAAATAGTCAATAGCAAGGACAAGAACAAAGTCAAGTTCAATTACAAAGGCTATTTGTCAAGTCGAGCGAAGTCGAGACTTTTAAAAATATAAGTCAAATAAGTTTTCAAGTTGAATTAGATTGTGAATACAAATTCATAAAAGATTTTTTTGATTTCTGAAATTTCTTTAATCTGTTTTCCAAACAATTGAAACTTGAACTTGAATTTGAATTTGAAATTATTATTTTTGCAACCTGAAACTTTAAACCAAAAAAGAAATGGGAAGAGCGTTTGAATTTAGAAAAGCCCGTAAAATGAAACGTTGGTCAGCAATGGCAAAAACGTTTACACGTATAGGAAAAGATATTGTAATGGCCGTTAAAGAAGGCGGACCAAATCCTGAAACCAACTCACGCTTAAGAGCAGTTATTCAGAATGCGAAGGCTGCGAATATGCCTAAAGATAACGTAGAACGCGCAATTAAAAAAGCATCGGATAAAGACACGGCTAACTTTAAAGAAGTGTTGTTTGAAGGTTATGCACCTCACGGAATTGCGATTTTAATTGAAACGGCTACCGATAACAACAACAGAACCGTTGCGAATATTAGAAGTTACTTTAATAAATGTAACGGAACGTTTGGAACACAAGGTTCGGTAGAATTTATGTTTGATCATACGTGTAATTTTAGAATTCCAGCAGAAGGACAAGATGTGGAAGAATTAGAATTAGAAATGATTGATTTTGGTGTTGAAGAAATCTTTGCTGACGAAGACGGCATTTTAATGTACGCTCCTTTTGAAAGCTTTGGAACCATCCAAAAAGAATTAGAAACACGTGGATTAGAAATCTTGTCTTCTGGATTTGAAAGAATTCCACAAATAACAAAAGAATTAACACCAGAACAAGTGGCTGATGTTGAAAAACTATTAGAAAAAATTGAAGAAGACGATGACGTTATGAACGTGTATCATACGATGCAAGAAAGCGCTGAGTAATTATTTTTCTATCTTATATAGGAAATCCTTGCAAGAAATTGTGAGGATTTTTTTATATATTAGCGTTACATTTTAAAATATAATTTGAACAATAAAAATAAAATATTAATAACGAGTACTATAATTTTCTTTTTAATAGTAAATACATCCTACTATTGGAAAAGTAATCTTGGATTTATAACACTACCTATATCGTTAATATTATTTTTAATTTATTTCGTAATTTGTATTGTAACTATTCGTTATCTATATTTTGCTTTTAATGAAAGATTTAAAAACAAAGAACGTTTGTTTTCTATTGGATTACTTTTAATAGTTTTAACATTGACTTTTATTAAACCTTTTGGAATAATAGACTTTGAAAAATTTGAAAGTAAAACAATATTAATTGCAAAAAGAGAGGGAGTTGCTGGTTGTTCAATGACATTAAAACTAAAAGAAAATAAAAAATTTACAGCTAAAAGTGTTTGTTTTGGAATGACCGAAACTATTGGTAAATATGATATAAAAAATGATACAATTTATTTTTATGATGTTGAAATAGGAAGAAATGAAAACGAATTTTACAAATTTGCAGTATTAAAACCTTCAAAAATTAATCATTTTTCATTGTTATGTTTCAAAGGTAAGAATGACACAATTGGACATGGTTTAAAAGTTACACTTAACGAGTTAAAATAAAACCCGATAATGCGGAATTGCATTCCGTGCCCACAAAACAAAAGAAAAAAATGAATCTACTACTTGAACAATTAGAAAAATCTAAACAAAATAAAGAGCTATTAAATTTTACAATTTACAACGATGACTCCAAATTTTGGTGTGGTTATGTTGTTGATTATTCTGAAGATTTTGTTGCAATTCAACATTTTACAAAATTTGGTAAAAAGGATGGAATAATCATTCATCCAATAGAACAATTTGAAAGAATTGATTTTAATGACGATTACGTTAAAGCAATGGAATGCGTTATTGATTATAGCGATGAAATATACAAACCAAACCAAATAAATTTTGTTTTTCTTCAAGAAGAAAGTTTCTATGAAAGTGTATTGAAGCAACTTAAAGGAAACAAAAATGTTATCACCAGCTTTGAAATTTCAAATAATGAATATTACTCAGGTTATATTCTAGAAGTCTCTGAAACCGATTTTATTATTAATTGTGTTGGGAAAAATGGTGAAGATTTAGGAATGTCAATTTTTAAAATCGAAGATATTACAAGTGTTCAATTAGATGATGTAGACAATAGAAGAAGAAATATTTTATTCAAATGGTTAAAAGCTAAATTATAAAAAAAGCATATACCTGAAAACAAGAAATTGTAGTGCTCACAAAGCAAAATCATCAAATAAACTATAATATGATTCAAAAAAATAATAAATCAAATAATATTATTTCGAGTATTTTTTTGGGATTAGCAATAATTGGATTCCTGATTTTGTCGTTGAAATATGGTGGGAGAAGTGTTTACAAATCAAATTCAAATGATATAAGCTCTATATATCCTTTATTAGCTGGAGTTTCTTTAATTCTTCCATATTTATTTTATGTCTTACTTTATAAAAGAAAACTAAAGCATATTGGAAAAATAAAAAAAATAAGAAATGAGAATGAATTTGAAATTTTTATCTTAAATAAATCGAAAAAAACTGTAATGATTAATCATAATACTGAACTTGAGGACAACCAAGGGAGTGTTTTTAAAATAAAAAAAAATGAATTACTCATTTTCAACAATGGAATTATTTTTAAAATAGATAAAAACAACGATATAGATATTGAAGATTTTAAAAATCAAATAATTGGTTTAGGTGATGAATATTTGAAAAAATATAATGTTCCTAACTATGTAAATTGGGCATTTATTATTGCTAAACCTAATAAAGGAGACATAACTAGTTAGAAACCTTTTCACATCCGATAGTCCGGAATTTCATTCCGTGACCACAAAACAAAAAAATCCTGAGCTTTCACTCAGGATTTCTTCTATATCTAAAATCAAATTACTTGATAATTTCAATTTTTAATGCTTCTTCTTGGTTAACCGAATCAAAGAAACCTTGTTCGTTCATCCAATCATCACTAAATACTTTACTCATGTATCGTGAACCATGATCAGGGAAAATGATAACCACATTACTATTTTCATCAAACTCACCTTCTTCAGCATATTGTTTCACCGCTTGAAAAGCTGCTCCAGAAGTATATCCTACGAATAAACCTTCTTTCTTAGCTAATTCTCTAGTGGTATGAGCACTTTCTTCATCTGAAACTTTGATAAATTTATCAATGATATCAAAATCAGTTGCTGTTGGAATTAAGTTTTTACCTAAACCTTCAATGCGGTAAGGATAAATTTCAGCGTTGTCAAATTCTTTTGTTTCGTGATATTTTTTCAAAACCGAACCAAAAGCATCAACACCTAATATTTTAATGTTTGGATTTTTTTCTTTTAAGAAACGAGCTGTTCCAGAAATAGTTCCTCCAGTACCACTACACGCGACTAAGTGTGTAATTTGTCCACGAGTTTGTTCCCAAATTTCTGGTCCTGTAGACTTGTAATGTGCATCTACATTTAATTCATTGAAATACTGATTGATATAAACCGAACCTTTTGTTTCTTCATGTAATCTTTTAGCCACATTGTAATAAGAACGCTCATCATCAGCAGAAACATTTGCAGGGCAAACATATACTTTTGCTCCCATTGAACGCAACATGTCAATTTTATCTTTAGATGACTTAGAGCTAACCGCTAAAATACAATCATATCCTTTTATGATACTTACCATTGCTAAACTAAATCCAGTGTTTCCTGAAGTAGTTTCTACAATTGTATCACCAGGTTTTAAGATTCCTCTTTTTTCTGCTTCTTCAATTATATATAATGCGATTCGATCTTTTGTAGAATGTCCTGGGTTAAAGGCTTCAACTTTAGCATAGAAATTACCTGTTATATTTGCTGAAATTTTGCTCAGCTTTACTAATGGTGTATTTCCAATTAAATCTAATACACTATTATAGGCTTTTATTTCTTCTTTCATATGAAGATACTGTTTTTTTTAATGTTTCCAAAATACTATGCATTACTAGCATTTATAGTATTTTATACTTGATTTTTTGGGTTATTGGTGTTTTTGACACCACTAAAACCTTGCAAATTTAACAAAAAATATTGAACTAATTCTTAATTTTTTCTAAATCTAATAAAAATGCAAATTCTTTAGCTAATTCTTTTAAGGCTTCAAATCTTCCAGATGCACCTCCGTGACCTGCATCCATGTTTGTGTCTAAAAATAATTGCTTGTCATTTGTTTTCATAAGTCGCAATTTTGCTACCCATTTTGCAGGTTCAAAATATTGCACTTGCGAATCATGAAGTCCAGTTGAAACATACATGTTAGGATAATCTTGCTTTTTAACTTGGTCGTATGGCGAATACGAAAGCATGTAATCATACGATTCTTTTTCGTTCGGATTTCCCCATTCGTCATATTCTCCCGTTGTTAACGGAATAGTATCATCTAACATAGTAGTCACAACATCTACAAACGGAACTTGCGCAATAACTCCGTTATACAAATCTGGTGCCATATTAACAATTGCTCCCATTAGCAAACCTCCTGCAGAACCACCTTCTGCGTATAAATGTGCTGCAGATGTATATTTTTCAGCAATTACAAATTCTGAACAATCAATAAAATCAGTAAATGTGTTTATTTTTTTTAACAATTTTCCATCTTCATACCATTGTCTGCCTAAATCTTCTCCACCACGAATATGAGCTATTGCATAGATAAAACCTCTATCTAACAAACTTAAACGAGTAGATGAAAAATAAGGATCCATTGATGAACCATAAGAACCATAAGCATAAAGTAAAAGCGGATTTTTACCGTTTAACTCCATCCCTTTTCTATAAACCATAGAAATAGGAACTTTTGTGCCATCTTTAGCTGTAGCCCAAATACGTTTTTCTTCGTAATTGTTTTTATCAAATTTACCTCCTAAAACTTCATTCTCTTTTAAAACTGTTTTTTCTTTTGTACGCATGTTAAAATCAATCACAGAGGATGGCGTTGCCATTGATTGATAGGCAAATCGTAAAATTTCAGTATCAAAATCCGGATTTGTAGTAGTATAGGCTGTATAAGTTTCACTCTGAAAAGGAAGATAATAAGCTTCACCTCCATCCCAAGGACGAATTTGAATTTTATTCAAACCATTTGAACGCTCTTCAACAACTAAATAATTTTTAAAAATATCAATTCCTTCTAATAAAACATCTTTTCTATGAGGAATTAAATCTTTCCAGTTTTCAGCTGAAGTTGCTGTTTCTGGCGTTTTCATTAACTTAAAGTTAGTTGCATTATCTTTATTAGTAACTATGTAAAAATTTTCTCCAAAATGAGAAATACTGTATTCTAATCCTCTTTTACGTTTACTAAAATATCTAAAAGAACCCTTAGGATTATTAGACTCTAAAATTTGATATTCAGATGTTAACGTGCTTGTAGAACCAATAATTAAAAATTTCTTCGATTTATCTTTATAAACAAATGTGTAAAAAGTATCGTCTTTTTCATGAAACACTAATGCATCTTTAGTTACATCTGTGTTTAATTGATGTCTGTAAACCATATCAGATCGTAGTGTTTTTGGATCGTTTTTAGTATAAAAAAACGTTTTATTATCACTAGACCAAGCACAGCTTCCTGTAGTATTTTCAATTTTTTCTGGAAGAATTTCTCCTGTTTCTAAATTTTTAATTTGAATCGTGTATTGTCTTCTAGAAACTAAATCCACACCAAATGTTACCCATTTATTATCTTCACTTACCGAAATTCCACTTAAATTAAAATACGATTGCCCTTTTGCCATTTCGTTGCAGTCGAATATAATTTCTTCAGGAGCGTCTAAACTTCCTTTTTTACGAGCGTAAATAGGATAATCTTTTCCCTTTTCAAAACGAGTTATGTAGTAATAACCATTGTAAAAGTATGGAACCGATGTGTCATCTTCTTTAATACGAGATTTCATTTCTAAGAATAAATCTTCTTGAAACTGCTTCGTATGTGCAGTTGATTTTTGGTAATACTCATTCTCTTTATTCAGATAATCAATAACTTCTGGATTTTCTCTTTCGTTTAACCAATAATAGTTATCAATTCTTATATCACCATGCTTTTCTAAGGTTTTAGGAACAATCTTAGCAACGGGTGGCTGTATTTTATCAGACATTTGTTTGTTTTATTTTGACTATATAATGGAGCAAAAATAACACAACCTAATAGGAAATATAGATTTTTTTTCATGAAGTTTTACAATAATTATTAACCGCTAATTTACTATTTTTGCCGAAATAAAAAAATAAAATTATGTTTGGAGATATTATGGGTATGATGGGTAAAATAAAAGAAACCCAACAAAAAGTGGAAGCAACTAAAAAACGTTTGGATCATGTTTTAATCGATGAAAAAAGCACCGATGGATTGCTGGAAGTAACACTTACCGCAAATAGAACAATTAAAAAAATTACTTTAAGTGATGATTTACTTAATGACAAAGAAATGCTTGAAGATTATTTAATTACAGTTTTAAACAAAGCGATTGAAAAAGCTACAAATGTAAATGAAACTGAATTAGCAGCAGTGGCAAAAGAAGGCATGCCAAACATTCCTGGAATGGATATGTTTAAATAATTCCCATTCCTAAAGCAATTGCAACTAAAAGCAATAAAACCGCAACAAAAGCTTGAATAAATTTTAGGGTAACTTTCTTTAATAGTTGGTTACCCAAATACGCTCCAGTAATCGCGCAAAGCGTTGCTGAAATCAACAATACTTTATTTTCATACAACGTATAGGTTGTTATTTTAGAAGCGTAAACACTTAATCGTGTAAAATCGATAAACATGGAAACTACAATTCCTGTAGCGATGAAGCTTTCTTTTGATAAACCGGCTTTAATCAAAAATGCACTTCGTAGCGCCCCTTGGTGACCCGAAAGTCCACCAAAAAATCCGCTTAAAACACCTCCTAAAGGTAATTTATCTTTACCAAATTCCAATTTACTTAAAAACGGAATCAAATCTAAAAGCGCAAAAATTACTAATAATATCGCAATGATAAATTTCACAGGAAAAACATTTAATTGTTTTCCAAAAAGTGAATAACTAAACAAAGGTTCTAAATCGGAAATTTGTAACAATAACCACGAACCAACAAAAGCGGCAATGATTGCTGGAATTCCGAATTTCAACACAACTTCTTTGTTTGCATTTTTCCCGACTAAAAAAAACTTGAATAAATTATTAGCAAAATGAACCAATCCACACAAACCAATTGCAATGTCAATAGGAAAAAACAACATAAAAACCGGAGTCAATAAAGTTCCCAATCCAAACCCAGAAAAAAAGGTTAGAATAGCGGTTAAAAAGGCTACGATTGATATGATTATGATTTCCATAAAATTATTGTTTCAGGTTTCAGGTTTCAAGTTTCAGGTTTCAGGTTAGATTTTTTTAATTTCTATTATTTTTAAAATCTGTGTTCCGAAAAAATTAAAATTGCAATTTAGAAAACACTTCCATTACATACTCGTGCATTACTTCCTTGTAATCCAAATGCGTAACAATTCTTAGCTTTCCATGTTCCATTGAACTAATTGCAATACCTTTTTGTTTCAATTTTTCCATAAAAAGCTTTTCATCAACTGATGGTTGCAATCCAAAAATCAAAATATTGGTTTCCACAGGTTCTACATTGGCAACCCAAGGCATTTTTTCTAATAAACTGCCTAATTCTTTGGCTCTTCTGTGGTCAATTTCTAAACGACTGATGTTGTTCTGCAACGCAAATAATCCAGCTGCAGCCAAATAGCCAGATTGACGCATATTGCCCCCAAAAATCTTTCTAATACGCAAAGCACGATGCATATCTTCTTTGCTTCCTAATAAAACCGAACCTACTGGCGCTCCTAATCCTTTCGATAAACAAACCGAAATCGTATCAAACAATTCCCCAAACTGCTTCGGATGTTGTTTTTTTGCTACCAAAGCATTCCACAAACGCGCACCATCTAAATGATATTTCAAATTATGGTCGATGCAAACTTGCTTAATTTCTTGCAAAGGTTGTAAATCATAACAAGCGCCACCACCTTTATTGGTTGTATTTTCAATACTCACTAAAGAAGTCAAAGGCGCGTGATAAAATTCGGGGTCATTAATACTGTTTTTAACCAAATCAGCTGTAATCATTCCCCTATTACCATCAACTAAACAGCATGAAACTCCGCTATTAAAGGAAGCACCACCGCCTTCATAATGATAAATGTGAGAATATTTATCGCAAATTACTTGTTCACCTGGTTGTGTATGAAGTTTAATTGCCGTCTGATTTGCCATAGTACCACTCGGGAAAAACAAAGCGGCTTCCATGCCAAATAAATCCGCTAAAGTTTGCTCTAATTCATTAACTGTTGGGTCTTGTTTGTACACATCGTCTCCTACTTTTGCGTTAAACATTACATTCAACATTTCCACCGAAGGCTTCGTTACCGTATCACTTACTAAATTTATTTCCATAGAATAAAAAAGAATAACTATTTTTGTTGTGTAAAACTACAATATTTATGATAAATACAGAACAAGTCAGAGATATTATTGATCGCCTTGGTGCGTTAAGGAGGTATCTTTGACATTAATGCCAAAACGATTGAGATAACTAACGAAGAAGAAAAAACCTTTGCTCCCGATTTTTGGAACAATCCAAAAGAAGCCGAAATTATTGTAAGAAACCTACGTTCTAAAAAGAAATGGGTAGAAGATTACAATAAAGGCTTAGAATACTCTGAGGAACTTCAGATTATGATGGATTTTTACAAAGAAGGTGATGTTACCGAAGAAGAAGTAGAGACACAATACCATCAAACTTTAAGTCACATTGAAGATTTAGAATTTAGAAACATGCTTTCCGATGAAGGAGATAGCATGAGTGCTGTATTGCAAATTACTGCTGGTGCTGGTGGAACAGAAAGCTGTGACTGGGCTTCTATGTTAATGCGAATGTATTTAATGTGGGGAGAAAAACAAGGTTACAAAATTAAAGAATTAAACTTTCAAGAAGGAGAAGTTGCCGGAATTAAAACCGTAACCTTAGAATTTGAAGGTGATTTTGCTTTTGGTTATTTAAAAGGTGAAAATGGTGTACATCGTTTGGTACGAATTTCTCCTTTTGATAGTAATGCAAAACGTCATACTTCATTTGCTTCTGTTTATGTGTATCCTTTAGTAGATGATACTATTGAAATTGACATTAACCCTGCTGATATTGAAATTATTACATCTCGTTCTAGTGGAGCCGGAGGGCAAAATGTAAATAAAGTAGAAACCAAAGTGCAATTGTTTCACAAACCAACCGGAATACAAATTCAGTGTTCAGAAACACGCTCTCAGCAAGATAACCGCCAACGTGCGATGCAAATGTTAAAATCGCAATTGTACGAAATTGAACTTAAAAAGCAACAAGCACAACGTAGTGATATTGAAGCTGGAAAAATGAAAATTGAATGGGGTTCACAAATTAGAAATTATGTGATGCATCCTTACAAATTAGTAAAAGATGTTCGATCAGGACACGAATCTAGTGATGTGGAAGGCATTATGAACGGTGAAATAGATAATTTCTTAAAAGCCTATTTAATGATGATGGGACAAAAAGAAGAATAATTCAAACAAATCTAAATCTTAAAAATCCGAGTTTCTAATATTGAAATTCGGATTTTTTTATAATTTCTCAAAAAAAATATATTGTTTTTGTATATTCGATAATTATATCCAATCTAACTAAACAAATGAAACAAATAACAATCGAAGAAATCAATGAAGTAGTAAAAGGTACAATAGTTGGTTCCTCTACAACAAAAATAACTGCCCCTGAACAATTAGAAGCAGCCAATGAAACCGAAATTTCATTCATTGGAAACAAAAAATACGAAAAACTTTGGTCAACTTCTAAAGCCTGTGCAGCGATTGTAAATGAAGATATTTCAATAGAACCCGGAGAAAATAAAGCCTTTATTAAAGTAAAAAATGCCGATTTAGCAATGTCGCAAGTCTTAGCTCTTTTTGCTCCTCCTCCACCCGTTTTTAAAACGAATATTCACCCAACGGCTACTATTGATGAAACTGCAAAATTGGGTAACAATATAAAAATAGGTGCAAATTGTTATGTTGGTCCAAATGTAACAATTGGAGAAAACACTATTTTATATCCCAATGTGACTGTTTTAGACGAATGTACTATTGGTAAAAATACAACTCTATGGCCAGGAGCGGTGGTTAGAGAGCGTTGTCATATAGGTAATGATTGTATTATTCATCCGAATGCAACTATCGGAGCAGATGGATTTGGTTTTCGTCCTGATCCTGAAAAAGGATTGGTTAAAATTCCTCAAATTGGAAATGTTATCATTGGGAACAATGTAGAAATCGGAGCTAATTCAAGTGTAGATAGAGGAAAATTCAGCTCTACTATTTTAGGTGATGGCTGTAAAATTGATAATTTGGTTCAAATCGGACACAATTCTAAATTAGGAATGTTCTGTATCATGGCAGGAAACAGCGGATTAGCTGGTTCGGTAACGCTAGGAAATGGTGTAATCATTGGTGGTAGCGCTTCTATTAAAGACCATACCACTATTGGAGATGGTGCAATGATTGGAGCTGGTTCTGGAGTGGCGGCAGATGTTCCTGCTGGTAAAACAATGCTTGGATATCCAGCAATTGAAGCTAAAGATGCTTTACGTCAATGGGCAATTTTAAAAAGAATGGTAAACGATTCTAAAAAATAAATATTCGTTAAAAATTAAGACGAAATCCATCTAAAAATTCAATTTTTCGGATGGATTTTGTATTTTAGCAACCCAATAAACAACAAAAACCCAAATGGACATAAATTTCAATAAAAACGAAGATCACAACAAACTTTTACTTTCCGATTTAAAAAACCGATTCGCTAAAGTTAAATTAGGTGGCGGACCAAAACGTATCGAAAAATTACATGCTGAAGGCAAAATGACAGCACGTGAACGTATCGATTATCTTTTAGACGAAAAAGCAAAAAGCATTGAAATTGGTGCTTTTGTTGGTGATGGCATGTATAAAGAACACGGCGGTTGTCCTTCTGGTGGTGTTGTAGTGAAAATCGGATTTATTTCTGGAAAACAATGTATTGTAGTGGCAAATGATGCGACAGTGAAAGCGGGTGCTTGGTTTCCAATTACTGGAAAAAAGAACCTTCGTGCGCAAGAAATTGCCATGGAAAATCGCTTACCAATTATCTATTTAGTGGATTCGGCCGGTGTTTATTTACCGATGCAAGACGAAATTTTTCCAGATAAAGAACATTTTGGTCGTATTTTTAGAAATAATGCGATTATGAGCAGCATGGGAATTACCCAAATTGCGGCTGTAATGGGAAGTTGCGTGGCTGGTGGTGCTTATTTACCCATTATGAGCGATGAAGCCATGATTGTAGATAAAACCGGAAGTATTTTCTTAGCTGGAAGTTATTTAGTGAAAGCCGCAATCGGAGAAACCATTGATAACGAAACACTTGGAGGCGCAACAACACATTGCGAAATTTCTGGTGTGACGGATTATAAAGCCAAAGACGACAAAGATGCTTTAAATAGAATTAAAAGTATCGTAGGCAAAATTGGTGATTTTGACAAAGCAGGCTATAATCGTGTGAAAGCAGAAAAACCAGCTTTAGAACCAAAAGATATTTACGGAATTTTACCTAAATCGAGAGCTGATCAATACGACATGTATGAAATCATCAAACGATTAGTAGATAATTCAGAATTTGACGAATATAAAGGCGATTATGGAAAAACCTTAATCACAGCTTACGCTCGCATCGATGGTTGGGCAGTAGGAATTGTAGCTAACCAACGTAAAATTGTAAAAAATGCTAAAGGTGAAATGCAGTTTGGTGGTGCTATTTATTCGGATTCGGCGGATAAAGCAACCCGTTTTATTGCCAATTGTAACCAAAAGAAAATTCCATTAGTTTTTGTGCAAGACGTTACTGGATTTATGGTAGGTTCTAAATCAGAACACGGAGGAATTATCAAAGACGGAGCTAAAATGGTAAACGCGATGGCAAATACAGTTGTGCCTAAATTTACTGTTATTGTAGGAAATTCTTATGGTGCAGGAAATTATGCCATGTGTGGAAAAGCTTATGATCCAAGATTAATTTTCGCTTGGCCAAGTGCAGAATTAGCCGTTATGGGTGGAACACAAGCTGCAAAAGTGTTAGCACAAATTGAAGCTTCTTCTTTAAAAGCAAAAGGTGAAGTAATTGATGAAGTAAAAGAGGCAGCATTATTTGATAAAATAAAAGCACGTTATGACGAACAAGTTTCGCCTTATTACGCAGCTTCTCGTTTGTGGACTGACGCTATTATTGATCCATTAGAAACTAGAAATTGGATTTCTATGGGAATTGAAGCAGCCAACCACGCTCCTATTGAGAAACAATTTAATTTAGGCGTTATTCAAGTTTAATATTTTGAAAAGTAAAACTAATATTTATATGTTGACATTATTGACAAGTTTAATAATGTTCAACGTATTATATTATACATTTGAAATAATTTTTATAAAAGAAACGCCATTTGGATTTGAATTTAGATTTGAAAAAATAAAAGTCATTTTAAATTATTTTTATGAAGGTTATCATCTTGAAGCAACTTTATTAAATCTGATATTAACTCTTCTTATTAGTGTTTTTATAAGTTATTCTTTAATCAAAAATGTTTGGAACTTTTTTTATTCAAACAGCAACTAATGAAAGAATCTTTTTTTCAACCCTTCAAAACTAATATTTCAGGTATTTCTTTACCCGAAAAATTTACATTTCCTTTTTATTACGAACCGCATGAGTTAAGCGTCATTGCTTCAAATGAATTGCAAGCGTATTTAGAAATACAAACTGATTTTGAACACAATTTCGGATTAATTGAAAATCAAGAAGGTTTAGTGATTGGAAAAATGTTTGGTGTTTTAGTTTGTCAAAATCAAGTAGGAGAATTAGGCTATTTATGGGCTTTTTCTGGAAAATTGGCTGGTGTGAATCACCTTACCTACTTTGTACCGACGATTTTTGACATGTTGCACGAAGATAGTTTTTTTAGAAAAGAAGAAGAAGTTTTAAATGCGATCAATCGTCAAATTGAAATTTTAGAAAATTCAAACGAACTTCAAATCAAGAAAATTCAATTAGAAAAAACTAAAACTGAAGCTGCAACCGATATTCAAAATCAGAAAGATAAAATCAAAAGATTAAAGTTGGAACGCGATGAAAAACGAATTTCATTCACCAATTTATCTTCAACTGAAATCAAAACTCTAGAATTAGAACTATCCGAAGAAAGCAAAAAAGAGAGCATTTTACTCAAAAAAATGACGAAATATTGGAATTTTCAAATCGAAAAGATCCAAAATAAAGTCAATTTACTTTTAGACGAAATCAATCAATTAAAAGAAGAACGTCGACAAAAATCGGGTGCTTTACAACAAAAATTGTTTGCTGAATATTCGTTTTTAAACCAATTTGGTGAGCGAAAAAGTATTGGTGAAATTTTCAACAATAATCCGCCTGCTGGTGCTGGAGAATGTGCTGCTCCCAAATTATTACATTACGCTTTCGAACACAATTTGAAACCTATTTCAATGGCGGAATTTTGGTGGGGACAATCACCAAAATCGGAAATTCGAAAGCACAAACAATTTTATCCAGCTTGTAAAAGCAAATGTGAACCCATTTTATTATCGCACATGCTAAAAGGATTGGATATGGAAGCCAATCCGTTTCAAGAAAATCCAGCGGAAGGAAAAAATATTGAAGTTGTTTATGAAGATGAAATTTTAGCAGTGATAAATAAACCTGCTGAATTTTTATCGGTTCCCGGAAAAATCATATCCGATTCTGTGTATCAAAGAGTGAAAGAATTATATCCAAACGCAACTGGACCGGTAATTGTACATCGTTTAGACATGTCAACTTCGGGTTTAATGTTAATTGCTAAAGATGAAGAAACGTATGTAAAATTGCAAAGTCAATTCATTAAAAGAACTATAAAAAAGCGCTATGTAGCTTTATTAGATGGAATTTTAGAAGAAAACGAAGGCTTTATAGATTTACCGCTTCGAGTAGATTTAGATGACAGACCACGACAATTAGTTTGTTACGAACATGGAAAACCCGCGCAAACTAAATGGGAAAAAATTGAAATTAGAAATAATCAAACATTAGTTTACTTCTACCCTATCACAGGAAGAACGCATCAACTAAGAGTTCATGCTTCACATGAATTAGGGTTAAATACCCCAATTGTTGGTGATGATTTATATGGTACAAAAGGCAATCGTTTGCATTTACACGCAGAGCAATTGATTTTTGAACATCCGATTAGTAAAGAACAAATTACTTTAAAAGCTGAAATACAATTTTATAAAAAAGGATAGCTAAAAAGCTATCCTTTTACTAATAATTTAATCTTAAAATGAATTAAATTACTTCAGATAAAAAACTAACGCCATAAACTAATTTTATCTTTTCTTCTCTATTTCTATTTAATAACTTGAACATTCTGGTTCGATACATTTCCAAGTAGTTCCGTTATGAAATTGAATACAATTTAAGTCAGTATTATAAATAATCATACCTGCACTCCCTACTGGTCTATTAGCGGTAGTCATGCGTGGTATAACCAAACCCTTATTTTTTGTATCAAAAGCTATAAATCCAGAAGGAATGTTATTAGGAAAACCTGTTTTTAAAGTAGCATGTGTTCCAATTCCAAAATTTGTTTGCGTATCTGCTGTTACTAAATTAGGAGCAATTGGGGAACAACAATCCATCGCGTTATTAATTTCGATATAAAAAGATGATGCCGCATTACCGTTTCCATCCATATACAAATAATATATATTACCAACAGTTAACCCCGTTAAATTAAATTCTGCATTTGCAGTTATACCGTTAGAATAAATATTATTCACTGCGCTTACACCTCCGTTTGGAGTTAAATATGAAATATTATTAGTTGGTTGATCTTTAGGACAACCGCCTGTTGGAACAGAAAATGTTCCACTACTGCAATCACCTCCCGACCTAGAAACGATTATTGGTTGCATATCACTACTTGTTGATCCAGATGTGTTTAACATACCACTAACTGTTATATAAGAGCTTGTAGTTGAAGCGATAAAGGAATACCATCCACTGTTATTATTTGCTCCATTCCAACTGCAAGTCCCTACAGTATTTCCTGGATAATTGGGATCAGTTGCTGAATATCCATTATTTGTTCCTCGAATAACTTTTTTAGCATCTATACAAGTTGGATTTGCACAACTATTATTTAAAGTACTACCGGTCACATCATTAACTGGAGTTGGTGTTTCAAAAATCAATTCAACTTTTTCAAAAGCTACTTCTGAACTAGTTGCTTCAGCAATTTGTAATATCCAGTTTCCATTTGGATTTTCACCATTTATACTAGCAAATGAATTTGCTGTTTCAACTCTATAATAACCTATACTAAATGGCCAATAATTTTGTTTAACGCCTGTCGAATAATCGTTAATGCGCTCTAAACTTGAATCATCTCTGAATTTAATATTTAACCATTGTGAGGTTGAAGTTGAAGTAAAAGGACCAAATAATTGTATTATTGTCCCACTTGGAGAAATTAATCGAGCATAATAAGTAGATAAATTCCCTAAACAAGCTGGAGAACCTAATTGAAGATTTACTTGTTTTAATACTTTACCACTACTCGAAAGAGGATTACTTAATCCACTAACTGGTATTGTTCTTTGAAATCCAGTATATGTATTACCAGAATCCCATGTATTACAAGTAGCAACTGTAGTATTAGAAAATGTTTGAGCTAACATGCTGTTATTAATACAAATCAACAGTAAAAGAATAGTAATATTTTTCATAATTGTTGTTTTTTTAGTTAGTTCCAATAATACCAAGATTCACCATTAAAAATCGCAATTGCATTTTTTACAGTATCGTAACAAATTAAACCTGGATATGGGCTTTTTATATTTAAATGCGGAGATACTACTCTTGGAAGCATTAAAGCCTTATTTGTAGATTCTAATACCAATACACCTGAAGCTAAAGATGTAGTAGATCCAATTATCACACCCTCAGCAGTATCTACACTTGTATTAAAGTCATATGTTGTTGATGTTAAATTAGCAGTTCGAGTAAGATTAAGCCAAACCCCATTTTGTCTAACTTTAACTCTCCCATCTGTTCTATCTATAAGAAATGTTCCATTAGTTGCAGCGGCACCTGTGGGTAAACCATCTACCATAGGTAGGATAATTCCTTTATTATGTCCTAAAGGAAAATCTAAAATAGCATCAGCATGAAGCGATGTAGTTTCTATACCTACTTGTGAATAAAGTGAGTATGTGAAAACAAAAACCAGTAAAAAAAATACTTTTTTCATAATTTACCTATTTATAACATGAACATAATTAATTCACAATTAAACAATTAATACAATTTCCTATTTAAAACTTTTGTCTTTAGAACGATTTATCTTACCTCACTAATGAGAAATGTGCTTTAAACTGTTTAGCAACTCCATTTTCGGTATAATCTAATGTAAACCAATAATCTGTTGATGGCAGCAATTGCTGATTATGTGTACCATCCCAACCTTGGCTTGAATCTGTTGCACTTAATTGTTTTAACAATTTACCATAACGGTCAAAGATGTATAACTTAGCATCTGCTTGATTCAATCCAATGATATTCCATGTATCATTGATTCCATCTCCATTTGGTGTAAAATAGGTTGGATAATCTATTATCAACACCTCTTGTGTCATATAAGTACATCCTTCCGAATCAATAACTGTAACTAAATGTTCGCCAGCACTAACTCCTGTAAACACATTTGACGATTGGAACGAACCTTCATCTATTGAATACAATAACGTTCCTGAACCTCCTGTTACGTTTACTGTGATAGTTGCATTATCGCTAAAATACTCACTTTGAACTACTGTCATTACTGTAGCTGGTGTTGTCTCTGTTACCGTAGCGGTAGCACTTGCTAAAAGAGGGTCAGATGAACATCCTGTTAACCAGTTAGTCGCTATAACACTATAAGTACCTGCTGCATCTACCACCAATGTTGAATTGGTTGCTCCTGGGATGATATCTCCATTGCTGTCAAACCATTCAAAATCATAATCTACATCATTTAAACCAGTGTTTAATGTATATGTTTGATATACTTCTCCTGTTGCAGTGATACAAATGTTTCCGTCGGTTAATACTGGGCGTGGTGATGGGTTTACATTTACTCTATAATCTGTGTAACCCCCTTGACAATCTCCTAAAGTAGATCGTACTCGATAAATAACATACCCTTGTGTATTGGTTGTAGCTGTCAACACATCATTAATTGTTACAGGTGCAACTCCTGTTCCTGAATTAGCTCCTGTTACATTTACAACTGTTAATAATTCCAATGTTAACTCCGTACCTGCAATAAGTGGCGAAACATCTACTATTAAATCAGTTCCTTCTTCACTACAAATAGTTTTTACAGGAGAAGGAATTGGCAATCCTGGGTTTGGATTAACAGTTACAACTCCACTCTGTAATGTATTACCTGTACATCCATTTCGAACTGAGCTAACTTCAAAATAAATAGTTCCTGCTACTAATGGATTACTTGTAACCACTTGTAAATCAAATCCTGCAGTTGTAGAAGTCGCCGTAATTGTTCCTGAAGTAGTTCCTCCTACTATATTCACTCCATTTGTTATAGCTGTCCATGTGCAAGTTATTCCACTAATGTTACCTACAATATCAACATGAATATTTGATCCTGAACAAACCGCAGTATCAGAAACACTTACGCTCTCTATTACTGGATTAGGATTAACAGTGATAATAACCGTTTGTGGTGTTCCATAACATCCGCTTGCTCGTGGGATAATCACCATGGTAATGGTGCCTATTGCTTCTGGATTGGTAAGAGCCACTACATTGTTTATATTGGATTCATCTCCATTTGTGGTAGTGCTATAAAATCCTGAAATATTCGATACCGTTGCACTCCAGCTATAAAATGTATTTGGTACATTACTATTTAATGCAAAGTTTAATGTACTTCCATCACAAACCGTATTGGTTACAGTGTAATTTAAAACTGGAGTTACAGGCTGTGCATTAATTACGATGTTAGCAGATGCAACTGAAGTACAACTTCCATTTGATGCTGAAACAGTATAATTAGTACCTGTAACCATTCCTGAAATGGCTCCTCCAACAGCAACTGTTGGTCCTGCAGGATTGAAAACATAAGTAATCCCTGTAACATAATTCGATATACTTGAACTTCCTGATGAAGAACATGTTGGTGCAACAGATGAAATTGTAGGAGTTGCTGGAACCGTTAACTGTGCTATATTAATAAATGAAGCTGAAACTGACGATGTACAACTTCCATTTGATGCTGAAACCGTATAATTAGTACCTGTAACCATTCCTGAAATGGCTCCTCCAACAGCAACTGTTGGTCCTGCAGGATTGAAAACATAAGTAATCCCTGCAACATAATTCGATATACTTGAACTTCCTGATGCTAAACATGTTGGTGCAACAGATGAAATTGTAGGAACATTAGGAGTTGCTGGTTGAGAATTAATTGTTACAATTGTTGCTGTAGAAATACAACCTGTGGTTAAATTTTTTACAATTACATTGTATGAATTTGGAGTCAATCCAGAAAATGTTGGGCTTGACTGAAAAGTTGTTCCATTAATACTATACTCAAAATTGGCTCCTGTAGGTGAAGAAACAACAATTGTTCCAGTTCCAACTGAACATGTTGGTTGAACTGTTGCACTAGCCATTGGTGCTGTTATAGTTGGTATAGTATTTATTGTGATATTAGTTGCCGATGACGTACAACCAGTTGGGATTTTTCTGACAATTACTGAGTATGTATTTGGTACTAAACCTGAAAAAGTTGGACTTGCTTGAAAATTAATTCCATCTATACTATATAAATTACCTACGCCAGTTGGAGAAGAAATAACTATAGTACCAGTTGGAGTTGTACATGTAGGTTGAATAGTAGCACTTGCTGTTGGAGCACTTGGATTTGTACATCCATAATAATTTGAGCATAATGAACTTAAAGTACAACCAGCGCCTAAAGTTATTGTTACTTCAATAATATATTGTGCATTTGGAGTAAGGCCATACCATTCTGGATTAAAACCTGATGCAACTCCGTTAGCATTTGAAACTGATGGATTTACATTAGATGCAACATTACAAGAAGTTGATAAAGGTCTTAAAATTGCTGAACGACTTATACATAATGCAGGACTTCCATTGGCTTGTTGAATTAAGCCTACGAAACCATTTGCATCAGCTTGTACTAAATAGTAATTCTTAACAACAGTATTTGTCAATGCTGGAGACCAACTAGAGCATGAACCTGCTGGAAAATTTATTACACCATAGTTTGCAACTCCAATTATAGGGCAAGTTGGGGCAGAACATGAGCCACAATCAGCTGAAGCAGTTGAACAAGTTACTGTTTGAGGTTGAACACAAGAAACCCCATTTGCGGTTAATGTAAAAGTTACAGAATCACCAGCAGTCAAACCAGCTACAGTATAATTTGAAGGACTTGTGTGCGTAACATTTATAGGAGTTCCTCCGTTAATAGAGTATGAAATTGAAAAATTTGTCTGTCCTACATTACTGAAATCAAAAGCCAATGAAGTAGGTGTTGAATTAGCAGTATCACAAAATAATCCTAAATTACCACCAGAAGTAATTGTTACCACTATTGGTGCTCTAGGACTTTCACACCCTCCTACAGTTTGACTTACATAATATGTTATTGAACCAGCTGTTGAAGTACTTGGTGTAGGAGCTGTTGATGAAGCTGTTCCACCAGTAGCATTTGTTCCATACCAATTTAATGTACCACCAGCGCTTGGTGTAGCAGTTAAAGGAACAGCAGTTGCTCCTTGACAGTAATTAACTGGTGTAGTAACTGATGGGGCTGATGGGGCTGATGACGGAGTTACACAAGTACCTCCATTACAATTATTTGCAGCAATGGAACTAGCTAAATTTTGCACCCATGTATTTGAACCATCTTGTTGTCTACTCAAAGGATTTCCAGCACTTGGGTTTGGGCCTCCATAACGAACAATTGAAGGAGTTGTTCCATTAATTTGAAAAGGAGTTTGCAAAGTAACAGCAGGACTTCCTGAAGGTAAGCATATTCCTCCAGGTGGATTAAAATCTGATGTATTGGAGGTTAAATTTGAGATATTTGACGACCAATAAACACAGTCGATAGCCACTCCCGATGCATTATATAATGCACACCAGCCATCTGTATTCGCTAAAACAAAATTACCATTATATAAGCATCTATCAGCAGAAGTTATTGGAATATCTATATTACCAGCTGCAGAACCGGCAGCACTTGAAGAACCAATTACTACATGTCCTCCAGCTGGAATATTTGCAGCTGGAATATTTGGTATTCTAAATGTTCCACCTGTATTTATTGAACTCAAATTTTGTTTCATTGCGATAAAATATCCAGATATATTCATTGAAGAACATGAATTATTATAAATTTCAATGTATTCTTGACTATCTACATAAATTAATCCATTTGGTGGAGTTGAAACGGTTCCGGGAGGTCTAACCATTATTTCATTTAAAACTACTTGAGAATAAGAATTTAATGTAAATAGTATCGCAATTATTAAATTAAGTTTTAGAATTTGGGCTTTCATTTTATTTAATTATATTATCTTTATTTCTTAACAATTAAGAATTCACTTCTTCTGTTTTGTGCGTGTTCTTCTTCTGTACATGATTTGCAAGCTACTTTTGGTTCGCTTTCCCCAAATC
>NZ_WIBH01000017.1:0-19074 GCF_009495795.1 Flavobacterium sp. LMO6
AAGCCTGTCTAATTTAGACAGGCTTTTTTGTTTTAAATATATCGTCTCGATGGGATTCTAAACAATAAAACCACCTTAAGGGTGGTTTTTTAGTTTTATGTTGTTTGCGCGAGCGTCTCGATTGTGAATTTGTTTTAATTATTGTGAGCACGAGCGGGACGTTCGCGCTAACGGTGGTTTTTGAGTATGAACAATCGGTAAAAATTAATTGTTTTGATTAGTATAAATTAAATTCCAATATTCACTAGAAAAAGGAATTGTTTTATTACTAAATCTCTCTTCTATAGCAAAAGATGCTGATTTATTACCCAATTCATTTATTTTTAATAGATAATAGTTAGCCAGTTTATCGTTTGCCTTGTATTTTTCTTTGCCATAATCTGTTTTGAGAATGCTATAAACTGTAAAATATGCTTCGCTATATTTATATGCATTCGACATAAAAATTGCTGTGTAAAGAAATTCATCTCTATGACCACTATTGTAATAAATCTCTTTTAGTTTTAAGAAAGCAATTGTATCTCCTTTGATTTCAATGGCTTTTTTTAATTCTTCAATTCTATCACTATCCTGATATTCTTTATTGTAAATGGAATATGTACTAATACTTTGATTTGTATAAGACTCAGTTTGATTACTATCTTTTTTATTATTGCAAGCTAAAACAAAAAAGATTAATTAGTAATGGTGTTTTTTCTAAAAATTTCATTTTGGTAATTTTATGAATATATTAAAGATAAAATTTTCTTTTATTTTAATACAAAATATTGTGTAAATCACTTTACAGACAAAAAAATCCGACTTTATAAGAGTCGGATTTCATGTTTTATTTTTAATTATTTTTATTTCAAAGTACTAGGGCAAACAAAAGCTGTTAAAGGTACATTTGTATTTCTTATACCGGCAATTCCCTTTTCTACATTAATCATGTTGTGATAACCCCTAGCTTTTAAAATGGATGCCATGATTACAGAACGATATCCTCCAGCGCAGTGTAAGAAGAATTTCTCTTCTTTTGGTACTTCTGCAAGTTGTTCATTTACATAATCTAGAGGAATATTAATAGCATTTTCTACATGTTCTGCTTTGTATTCGCTTGGTTTTCTTGCATCTACAATTGTAGTATTTTCAAATTTTGAAGCAAATATTTCTGGAGTGATTGATTCAATTGAATCTGTTTCAAAACCTGCAGATTTCCATGCGGTTACACCACCTTTTAAATATCCAAGTGTATTGTCAAATCCAACACGAGATAATCTTGTGATGGTTTCGACTTCCATTCCATCTGGAGTTACTAGTAAAATAGGCTGTTTTGTATCTCTTATTAGAGCACCAACCCAAGGAGCAAATTGACCATGAAGTCCTATGAAAATTGAACTTGGGATATGTTCTTTTACAAATTCTGATTCATTTCTAACATCTAAAATAATTGCCTCGGTTTGATTTGCAATAGTTTCAAATTCTTTCGGTGTTAAGCCAATATCTGCTTTTTTCATTATGGTGTCAAGACTTTCATAGCCATTGATATTCATCATTACATTTTGAGGAAAATAAGCAGGAGGAGGAGTTAATCCGTCTAATAATTCCGCTTTAAATTCTTCTTTAGTCATGTCGGGTCTAAGAGCGTAATTTGTCTTTTTTTGATTTCCTAAAGTATCCGTTGTTTCTTTACTCATGTTTTTACCACAAGCACTTCCTGCTCCATGGTTTGGATATACAATTAAATCATCACTCAAAGGCATGATTTTATTTCTTAACGAATCATATAAATAGCCCGCTAATTTATCTTGAGTTAAATCTTCAACTAATGCTTGCGCTAAATCTGGACGACCAACATCTCCAATAAACAAAGTATCTCCTGTGATTATTCCGTGTGCTTTTCCATTTTCATCTGAAATTAAATAACAAGTACTTTCTAATGTATGTCCAGGAGTGTGAATCACTTTAATAGTGTAATTACCAACTTTATATTCTTGATTGTCTTCTGCTGTTGTACATTCATAACCACATTTAGCTGTTGGTCCAAAAATAATTTCAGCTCCTGTTTTTTTTGCTAAATCTATATGACCAGACACAAAATCTGCATGAAAATGTGTTTCAAATATATATTTAATTTTAGCATTATCTTTTTGAGCTCTCTCTATATAAGGTTGAACTTCTCTTAAAGGATCAAAAATTGCAGCTTCGCCATTATTTTCAATGTAGTATGCTGCATGAGCTATACATCCTGTATAAATTTGTTCTATTTTCATATCTTTAATTTTTTGTAAAATTATTCAGTATTTATTTTTTAAACAGTAACAATGGTTACATATAAAATTCCTTAAGCAAAATAAAGCATGCCATTAGTAGGACAAAGTAACCAAATCCTTTTTTTAATTGTGATTCATTAATGAATCTATTAAGATATATTCCGATGAATATACCAATAATTGAAAGTGATGTAAATTTAATCAAAAATAACCAATCAATAGTTAAATTTTGAACATCTCCCATAAAACCTATTAAAGAATTCATTGCAATTATAAACAAAGAAGTACCAACAGCTTTTTTGATAGGGAGTTTTGCAAATAATACTAATGAAGGTATTATTAGAAATCCACCTCCAGCGCCAACCAAACCTATAATTATTCCAATAATAAAATTTTGAATTATCAAGCTAAATAAACTACTTTTTAAATCAGTTGTAACAATTTCTTTTTTCTTTTTTAGCATTGAAAATGCAGCAAACAACATAATAATAGCAAATAATGCCATTAAAAAAGTACTCTTTTCAATTAAAATAGGTTTTTCAATTACTATATTCGGAATTAAAGGGACTAAAAAACGTCTTGTTATAAAAACGGCTACAAAAGATGGTATTGCAAATAAAAATCCAGTTTTTATATCAACCAAGCCTTTAAAATAATTTTGAGTGGCACCAAATACAGATGTAGTTCCCACAATAAATAATGAATATGCAGTTGCAGTTACTGGATTAATTAATAATACATACACTAATATAGGTACTGTTAAAATAGATCCTCCGCCTCCAGTGAGACCTAATATCAATCCAATAATTAATGCACCTATATATCCAAGTATTTCCATTATAAGTGTAAAATTTCTATTTTATTTCGATGTAGTTTAATTTTTCCTTTAATTTCTAGAGCTTTTAATAATCTTGAAACTACAACTCGGGATGTATGCATTTCGTAAGCAATTTCCTGATGTGTATTATTAATTTCTGTATTTCCAATTACTTTAGCCTTATCTGTTAAATATTTATACAAGCGCTCATCAAGATTCATAAAAGCTAACGTATCAATTGCTTCTAGCATTTCATTTAAACGTACGTTATAACTATCAAAAACAAAGTTTCTCCATGTTTTATATTTTGTTAGCCATTCTTCCATTTTTTCTACAGGTATCATCAATAACGATCCATCTGTTTCTGCAATGGCCCTAATTTTACTTTTAGATTTTCCCATACAACAAGTTAAAGTCATTGCACAAGTATCGCCACGTTCTAAAAAATACAAGAGTAATTCGTCTCCATTATCATCTTCGCGTAATATTTTAATTGCACCATCTAACAATAAAGGCATTGATTTTATATAATCTCCAATTTCAATTAAGAAATCATCGGATTTAAAATCTCTATAAACAGCTACTTTAGCAATTTCTTCAATAAGTGCTTCTTCAAAAATATAACCGTAGGCTTGAATTAAAATTTCTTTCATTTGAATTCCTTTTTGTAAAGATACTATTAATCTTTAAAAATGTAATGTTACTTTTGTTACATAGAAATTAATTTAGCTCTTTATGACTTCAAAAAAATATAATAAAAACAATTTTTATAAGCATACTTTTTGTGAGTTTACAGAAGTTGAGTTTACTAATGAATTAGAGATTCATCATAAAAGTAAATCGGGTAGTCAATATAATTTTACAAAAGAAGGAGTTTATCGTATTTCAAATCATTGGGGAAGAGCTTCTAATTGTAGATGGAGATTGATTTCGGGTATTAAAAATCCAAATCAAAAAGAAAGAATTGGTTTTGCTAAATGGTCTGATTTTTATCCAAATAATGAAACAGAACATTTGTTTTATATTGAAGTAAATTTTGAAAATAAAGAAGTTATATTTCAACACAAAAACAATCCAAAGTTTGAAGGAAATTTAGTTTTACGAAATGCTTCTGAAACTGCCAAAATAATTCGTCAAATAAAAGATTTGTTAGAAAATGATAGTTGGGCTAAATACTTTGATTTTAAAAACATAGAAGAAGTTAGAAGAACCACAATTCAAAAATTAATACAAACAAATATTCCGTTAAGTAAAATTAAAATGGAATGGAAATAAGAAAAAATGAAAGATAAATTTTCAGATATAAAAAAAGAAATTCAATTGATTATAGATAATATGGCGCTTAATAATATTTCGCAAGCTAGTATCTTATTAATTAAAGTAGGCGAAGATTTAGACAATATGTTGGATATTTCTATGGATGAAGCAGAATTGATAGAAATTAGTAAATATCAAGTTTTGCTGAATCATTTACGGATTAAAATGAGTACAAAGAATAATTAATTTTACTTTCCGATACAGAAATTAGCAAAAATATTACCAAGTAATTCATCATTAGTTACTTCTCCAGTAATTTCGCCAAAGAAATACAATGCACTTCGAATATCAATCGCCATTAAATCAGAGGGAAGCCCCGAGTTTAATCCCCATTTTACTTTTTGAACTTCTTCTAAAGCTTTCAGTAATGAATCATAATGACGTGTATTAGTTACAATCGTTTCGTTGTTTCGTAATGCACCAGTATTTACAAAAGAAAGTAAGGTGTTTTTAAGTTCGTCAATGCCTTCCTTCTGTTTAGCACTTAGAAAAAGGATATTTTCTATTGTAGCTTGAATATTATTTTTTTGGTCTGCCGAAAGTAAATCAGCTTTATTCGCAATGACTACTACTGGTTTTAATGGAAACTTGTTTTTAATTTTTTCAAATTCAATTTTTACCGCTTCTAAACTTCCAGCTTCCATCATCCATCTTCCATCCAAAATAAATAACACTACCTGAGCTTGTTCAATTTTTTCAAACGTCTTTTGAATCCCAATACTTTCCACAACATCTTTCGTTTCACGAATTCCTGCCGTATCAATAAATCTAAAACTCATACCATTGATGACCAATTCATCTTCAATCGTATCACGTGTAGTTCCAGCAATGTCGGAAACAATGGCGCGTTCTTCGTTTAATAAAGCGTTTAATAAAGTAGATTTCCCAACATTTGGTTCGCCCACAATCGCAACAGGAATTCCGTTTTTAATTACATTTCCAACCGCAAACGAATCAATTAATCGTTTCAATACAAACTCAATTCGCTCTAATAGTTCATGAAACTGAGTTCTATCGGCAAATTCAACATCTTCTTCTGCAAAGTCTAATTCGAGTTCAATTAAAGAAGCGAAATTCAGTAATTCTTCACGTAATTTGGCAATCTCGTTACTAAAGCCACCGCGCATTTGTTGCATGGCAATTTGATGAGATGCTTCATTATCCGAAGCAATTAAATCGGCAACTGCTTCTGCTTGAGATAAGTCTAGTTTCCCGTTTAAAAAAGCGCGCAAGGTAAATTCTCCTGCTTGTGCCATTTTAGCACCTTTACGGAGCAATAATTGGATAATTTGTTGTTGGATAAAAGTAGAACCGTGACACGAAATTTCAATCACGTTTTCTCCTGTATACGAATTAGGACCTTTAAAAATAGAAAGTAAAACTTGGTCATACACTTTACCAGCCTCTCCTGAGCTTGTCGAAGCGTCAACAATATGTCCTAAATGAATCGTATGTGTTTTTTGTTTGGTAATGTCCTTTCCAGAAACCGATTGAAATACGTCAGCGGCTATCGTAATAGCAGCTGCACCAGATAATCGAATAATAGCAATGGCACCCGCTCCAGAGGGAGTAGCTAATGCAACTATGGTTTCTTGTGGAATCATGTTTTAAATTTAGATTACAAAGATAAATTAAAGTCAGAAGTTAGGAGTTAGAAGTTGGAAGTTTTTTTGTGTTAGATTGTTACACAATGTCTCACAAACTTTTGCACAAGAGTTACACAAAGTGCTCATTGTGTTTAAATAGAAAACCGCGAACACCAATCAAATCAGCGTCATCCGCGTTCTAAAAATATATCACTCGTTCAAGAGATGCTTAACGGCAAGACAAACTATGCGTAAAAACTTTGCGTTTAAATAAAAAATTAAAAAACCACTTTCACAATAAAGCTAAGTGGTTTTTAAGTTAGTTAAGGTTGGTAATAAGATTTTCAGTTTACACTTTAAATCAAATATATTAAATTAGTTGCTCAACATTACTGGCATTACAAGCATCGTAACAGTTTCGCCTTCGTCTAAACCATCTACTGGAGTTAAAATTCCCGCTCTGTTTGGCATCGACATTTCTAATTGGATTTCATCACTTGATAAATTATTCAACATTTCTGTTAAGAAACGTGAGTTGAAACCGATTTGCATGTCGTCTCCTTGGTAATCACAAGTCAAACGCTCGTCTGCTTTGTTTGAATAATCGATATCTTCTGCCGAAATATTCAATTCAGTTCCAGCAATTTTTAAACGAATTTGGTGCGTAGTTTTGTTTGCAAAAATAGCCACACGACGAACCGAGTTTAAAAACTGAACTCTGTTGATTAATAATTTATTTGGATTTTCTTTTGGAATAACCGCTTCATAGTTTGGATATTTTCCATCAATTAAACGACAAGTCAACACATAATTCTCAAAAGAGAATGTTGCATTTGAATCGTTATATTCAATTGAAACTTCAGCATCAGAAGCGCCTAAAATACCTTTTAATATGTTTAAAGGTTTCTTTGGCATAATAAAATCAGCTACTTGCGATGCTTTTACATCGGTGCGAGCATATTTTACTAATTTGTGAGCGTCTGTTGCAACGAAAATTAATCCTTCTGGTGAAAATTGGAAGAATACACCACTCATAACCGGGCGTAAATCATCGTTTCCAGCAGCAAAAATAGTTTTACTTACCGCTGTTGCTAATACTTCAGCAGGAACTAATGTTTTTGAAGGATCGTCTAAAACTACTGCTTTAGGGAATTCTTCTCCTGGTGCGTAAGCAATTGCATATTTTCCAGAGTTTGAACTAATTTCTACCGTTGAATTATCTTCTACCGTAAAAGTTAAAGGTTGTTCTGGAAATGTTTTTAAGATATCTAATAAAAGTTTTGCAGGAATAGCAACACTTCCTTGACTTGTAGAATCAATTTCTAACGTAGAGGTCATCGTAGTTTCTAAATCGGAAGCAGAAACTTTTAATTGGTTGTTGTCTAATTCAAATAAGAAATTATCAAGAATAGGTAAAGTATTACTACTGTTAATAACACTCCCTAAAACCTGTAATTGTTTCAATAAATAAGAACTCGATACTATAAACTTCATCATCTTGTATTTTAAAATCGTGATTTGATTTTATATTTCACAAATATATTCTAATTCTGCTCAAATGCAAAAACAAATTATCAACAACTATTTGCTATATTTTCTTTTGCGCAAGTAAGTAAATAAAAATCCAAAGATTGCTAAAATAACTATTGGTAATCCGACAGTTATCAGTTGAGCCAGCGAATAATTTTTATACACTTCTTCTTTATTTAGCAATGGTAAATCAACGTCTTTACTTCTTATGTTAATAAGTCCGTTGTCGTCTAACAAATAATTTACACAATTCATTAAGAAGTCTTTGTTTCCATAGAGTTGATTCGTCCATTTATCAAATCCTAGTTCAAGCGGAACTCCTTTGTCTAACTGATTTTTTATCACATCTCCGTCAGAAATTACAATCATTTTATTGTCTTTTCCAGAAGCTTGAAATGTATTATCTTTAAAAGGTAATACACGATTTTTGTACATCGAATTAAATTTTCCTTCCATTAAAACCGCCACGGGTAGCAATCCTTTTCCTTCATATTCTTCAGGAGTGGTTTCTTCTGTAACCATATCTAACGAAATAGGACTAGGTGTTCCAACGGTTTTTGAATATTCAGATGAGCTTAAAAGAACGGTTTTCTTGATATCGTTTTTAAGGATTTCAATTGGCGATGCAAATTCAAACTTAATTCCTTCCATATTTTTTACAATAGGATTGGTAGAAGTTGGATAAATAAATGGAGAAAATTTCCAAGTATATTCTTGCATTTGCGTTTCGCTTCCTTGATTTCCAGAGGCTAGTTTTATTGGCGTAGCATATTCATCTTTAACCAATAACGGATTGATTCTGATGCCGTATTTAAAGAACATATCCGTTAAATTCAATTCGCGATCGGCTGCTAAAATGGTGCCTGTTTCGTTGTACAAACTATCCATATCCGCTTTAACAACATCTACTAACCACAAGGTTTTTCCACCATTCATGATAAATTGGTCTAACACCTGTTTTTCTGCTTCTGTAAAGGCTTCAGTAGGTTTCGCAATTACTGCTAAATCATATTTTTTAAGCGCTTCTAAAGTTTGAGTAGGTTGTTTGGAAACCGAATCTAAAGTAAATGTACCTATGTAATAACTTTCTCTAGTAGATCTTACAAAATCAGCAATGAAAGCATCTTGAAGTTCTCCATTGCCTTTAATTACTGCAATTTTCTTTTGTTTTTCTTTCGATATTTTATTGATAGCTTCTGCAAAACCAAATTCCAAATGTTGTACCGAACTAATTACTTTTTGCTCGGTAGAAGCGCCCATAAGATTTTTTAACAAACCTATTTTTGCATATTTATCTCCATACGTAGCTTGTGCCCATGGAAAAACTACTTCTTGCGATTGTTTTCCTTTATCTTCCACTGTGATGCTCAAAGGTTGCAAGCCTTTAAGTTGAAATTGTTTCATTACTTCAACTATTGTTTCCTTTTTCTCAATCGGATTTTTGAAGTTGAAAATGATGTTCGAATTATAAGCCGTGAATTCTTCTAAAAGTTGTTTGGTTTCGTTTTGTAAACGCTTGAATTCAGGTGGAAAATTCCCTTCCAAATACACTTCAATGTATAACGGACTTTCAACCTCTTTTATAATTTTCAAAGTCGTTTCCGATAAGGTATAACGTTTGTCTTGCGTTAAGTCGAAACGTTTGAAAAAGAAGTTGCTGATTAAATTGATAACGATTATCGCTAAAAACACAATTCCTAATTGCTTTAAAGCTTTTGATTTGTTCTCCTTCATTACCATTTCAAAGATTTAAGTTGATAAACCGTTGCCGATAAAAATAAAAACGTCACACTCACAAAGTACACAATATCACGTGTATCTAACACACCGCGACTCATACTTTTAAAGTGATAATCCATTCCTAAAGCAGCAAACATCGAACTATAATTTCCAAGGAAAGAAGCAATTCCATCAAACCCAAAATAGAAAAAGAAACAACAAAAAACAGCTATAATAAAAGCTACAATTTGGTTATCTGATAAAGTAGAAGCGAAAATTCCAATCGCCGTGTAAGCCGCAATTAAGAACAACAATCCGAAATACGAACCTAATGTGCTTCCCATATCAATATTGCCTTGCGGATTTCCAAAATGAGAAATCGTCAATACATAAATAATCGTTGGAACAATTGCTAAAATGATTAAAACTAGAGCGCCCAAGAATTTTCCGTTTACGATATCCCAATTAGAAAGCGGTTTGGTAAACAACAACTCAATGGTTCCTTGTTTCTTTTCATCTGAAAAACTGCGCATAGTTACCGCCGGAATTAAGAAAATTAAAATCCAAGGTGCTAATTTGAAAAACGGACTCATATCGGCAAAACCCGAGTTTAATATGTTGAATTCGCCTTCAAAAACCCAAAGAAATAATCCGTTGAGTAAAAGAAAAATCCCGATGACTAAATATCCTATTGGCGAACCAAAAAAGGATTTTATTTCTCGTAATAATAATGCTTTCATTTTATGTTTTCTTGTTTATAAGTTTAAACGTTTAAGAGTTTAAAAGTTGCTCCCAACTTCCATCTCCCAACTTCCATCACCCATTACCTATTCTAAAGTAACTAATCTATCTACACTCCACGCTTCTGGTTTGTCGCTAAAAAGTGTTTTAGTATAACTCCAAACTTCATTAAATAGTGTAGAGTTTCTATAATTTTCTAACGCATCTTCATTTTCCCAATAACTATAAGTAAAGAAAATACGTTTGTCGTTCTTATCTTGATACAATTCTAAAAAACGATTTCCTTCGAAATTTCGTATGTGAAGTTTTACTTCTTCAAAATTATTTAAAAAAGCTTCGATTTTATCTTCCTGAAAACGCATTTTTACAATTCTTATGAACATAGTTTTATTATTTAAATTTTACAGATATAGTATCTCTAAAGTGAAGTCCTAATAAAGTAGAAGCCGAACCAACTGTTTTTGGATTGCTTTTATAAATGGCAATTTCTAAATATCCATTTTCGTTAAATAACGCTAAAAAGTCGCCTTCTAAATCTTTTAATTGTTTAGTATCGGAAACAGGAAAATCGGAATAACTTTTATGTAAACGACTTAATTTCTTGTTTTTAATTTCGATTTCAAACTTTCGACCTCTACTAGTATCATTAAATTGTTTATGCGAAATATTAGTAACGCAATTTCCAAACGAATCGATATACACAATTTGTCCTTTTATTTCTGATAAATCATCAGAAACAGATGAAGTTAAAACACTAACCGATTTTAAAGACGGAATTTCTTTACCAATAACATTTAATAATCCTCCGCGTGCTATATGACAAGCAACAGCTGCAAAAACATCCATGTCACTTACATTAGTATTCAATCTATCATGAATGGTAATGGCTACAATTTTCTGAGGAATTTTCTTCTGAATTAAAGTATTCAATATGCCATTATCGGCACAAATAAAGTAATGGTCGTCCCATTGCATCGCAATATGTTGGGTATCGCCCACACGTTCACTATCAACGCCGATAATATGAATGGTACCTTTTGGAAAATTAGAATACGCGGCTTCAATACAGTAACTCGCTTCTAATGTGTTAAATAAGTCAATTTCATGCGAAATATCAACGATAACAGCCTCTTTTTGTTCCGATAGAATTTTTCCTTTCAAAGCACCAACGAAGTAGTCTTTGTATCCAAAATCGGTAATTAGCGTAATTATTGACATTTTTTTGTTTATAACTTATTTAAAAAGGAACAGTAGTTTTTACTAAATTTGATTGCAAAGCTACTATAATTTTAGCGTTTCAAAAATAATTAAAAAAAGAAAGCCTTTGAACGAAAGAATCATTGAATTAACCGACATCGCTCCAAAAGAGTTTTGGGGCGCGCATGATACTCATCTTGAAGCTATTAAGAAGTATTATCCGAAATTAAAAATTGTAGCTAGAGGCACTACTTTAAAAGCTTTTGGCGAAGCAGAGATTTTAGATGAATTCGAAACTCGTTTTAGGAGATTAATGCAGCATTTTACTCGCTACAATAGTATTGATGATAATGTTATACTGAGAGTTTTAGAAACAAGTCATCAGCATGATGTGGAGCACATGCACGATAGAGACAAAATTTTAGTGCATGGAATAGGAGGAAAGCTAATCAAAGCGATGACACCTAACCAACAAAAATTGGTTGATACGATTTATAAGAACGATATGGTTTTTGCTATTGGTCCGGCTGGAACAGGAAAAACCTATACCGGTGTTGCTATGGCGGTGAAAGCGTTGAAAGAAAAACAAGTCAAACGAATTATTTTAACGCGCCCTGCAGTAGAAGCAGGGGAGAATTTAGGTTTTCTTCCAGGTGATATGAAAGAAAAACTAGATCCGTACATGCAACCTTTATATGATGCGTTGCGCGATATGTTGCCACCACAAACCTTAGAAGATTACATTTTAAAAGGAATTATTCAAATTGCACCGTTGGCTTTTATGCGTGGTCGTACGTTAGATAATGCGTTTGTAATTTTAGATGAAGCGCAAAACACCACCCATTCGCAAATGAAAATGTTCTTGACGCGTATGGGAAAAAACGCTAAATTCATGATTACCGGCGATCCAGGTCAGGTAGATTTACCAAGAAGAACCATTTCGGGATTGAAAGAAGCGATTCTAATTTTGAAAGATGTAGAAGGGGTGGGAATCATTTATTTAGATGATAAAGACATCGTACGTCATAGATTAGTGAAGAAAATTATTGATGCATATAAGAGTATTGAGAATAATGACTAAATAATTCACAAAAATAGACGCTTTTATTAGCGTCTTTTTTTTACTTTTGCACGTTAAAACAACAACACAACATAATGAATACAATTACGACTACCAATTTCAATTTTCCAGGTCAAAAATCGGTGTACCGCGGAAAAGTTAGAGAAGTTTACAATATCAACGATGACTTATTAGTGATGGTCGCTACCGACCGTCTTTCGGCATTTGATGTGGTTTTACCAAAAGGAATTCCTTACAAAGGACAAATCCTAAATCAAATCGCTACCAAGTTCATGGAATTAACTTCTGATATTGTGCCAAATTGGTTAGTAGCAACTCCAGATCCAAACGTGGCGGTAGGACATTTATGTGAGCCTTTCAAAGTGGAAATGGTAATTCGTGGTTATTTATCAGGACATGCAGCACGTGAATATGCAGCAGGAAGAAGAATCCTTTGCGGTGTGGAAATGCCAGAAGGTTTAAAAGAAAACGATAAATTCCCAACACCAATCATCACGCCAACAACCAAAGCGGATAACGGTTCGCACGACGAAGACATTTCTCGCGAAGCTATCTTAGCCAACGGAATTGTAACGGAAGAAGATTACCTAATTTTAGAAAAATACACTAGAGCGTTATACCAAAGAGGAACTGAAATTGCAGCGTCTCGCGGTTTAATTTTAGTAGATACCAAATACGAATTCGGGAAAACAAAAGACGGACAAATCGTATTAATCGACGAAATCCACACACCTGATTCTTCTCGTTATTTCTACGTAGAAGGCTACCAAGAAAGACAAAACAACAACGAAGAACAAAAACAATTGTCAAAAGAGTTCGTACGTCGTTGGTTAATTGAAAACGGTTTCCAAGGAAAAGAAGGCCAACAAATTCCAAACATGACCGACGAATACATCGAAACAGTTTCAGAACGTTACATTGAGTTATTCGAAAACATTTTGGGAGAAAAATTCGTAAAAGCGGATATTTCAAATATAAACGAGCGAATTGAGAAAAATGTTTTGAATTATTTACAGAATAGATAAGAAAAAATCCCGCGAAAGCGGGATTTTTTGTGTTTTTATTTTGATGTGTAAACTGGGTATTCTCAGATATTAGACAAGATTGTGATTTTTATTGAATTCGATTTCAAGAAATTCTATTCCTGTTTTGAATGGTTCGTTCTGTTTTTTTAAAAAATCAAAATTAGTTTTGTATTGTTCAGGAAAATTTCGAAATTCTTTTACCATTCTCACCAATCCTGCTGGACATAGATAAGCTGGGGTATTTTGTCCTTTGTAGCCTAACGATGGAATACTTTCATCAAATAAAAATTCTTTAACGTCAATTCCAAATAGTTTTTTTACAGCATTATTTGATAATTGAATAAAATATGGGATTCTGACTACTTTATATCCTAAATCCTCGTAAACTTTTGTCAGTCTAATATCTTTTTCAATAATATCAGGTTTGGTGTAATGTTGTAATCCATCAAATTCAATTATCAACTTTAGAGTTTCACTTCTGTAATCTGGACGACTTTTGTAAGTGATTTCATTTATTTTGCCAAGAGTTTTGTCATGAATCCAATCTTCAATATTAGGAAAAATTACTTTTAAATATTCATCTAATCCAGTTCGATGTAATCCAGTATCTTTATCAATTCCGGCTTTTTTAGCTAATTCAGAAGTTTCTCTTAAAAATCCCCACTTATTTTTCATTATAGCTTATTTATTCAACTTTAGGTATCCATAAATGATTAATTAGTAAATATCATAAAGAAATCACTAGTTTTTTTAATTCTCTTGCAATATAACAAAATTCTCACAAATAATTTGCTGTAGTTTTTCTGCAGTTTGTGTTAAAATTTCAAAAGCCCAAATCAAAACGATTTGAGCTTTTTTATAACTAACACCTTTTATATTTAATACGCAATAATTTCTCCAGAGCCCGCAATTACTTTATCAACCGATTGTGGTTTGTTTTTGTATTTAATAGTGCCACTTCCAGATACTTTTGCTTCTAAAACAGTAGTGCAATTCACTTTTATTTCGCCAGATCCTGTAACAATTACGTTTGCATTTGTGGCAATTAATTTTGAAAAGTCGATTTCTCCTGAACCTGAAACTATTCCTTCTAATTCTTTAGTTTCTCCTTTAATTTCAATTTCTCCTGAACCTGATAATGTTGTTTTTAAATGTTCTGCATTAATGTCAAAATCACCTTCTCCTGAGCCTGTAAATACAATATTAAAATCCGTAGCATTAATTGTGTTTTTGGTTTCAATTTCACCCGATCCAGCAAATGATACCGAACTAATTTCTTCAAACGGAATCGTAATTGTAATAGTTGATGTGTAAGTATAACTTTTGTTTTTTTCAAAACGAACCATTAAAGTATTGTTTTCAACTTCGGTTATAATATGCGAAATAATATTTTCATCTCCATTAATAGTAATGTTTCCTTCTTTTCCTGAAACTAATTCTACTTTAAAAGAACCATTTGCACTTATTGCATCATAAGCTGAGGTTGTTCGTGTAATACTTGTTTTTATTCCAGATTCTTTAATTTTTTCTTTTTTCCAGTTCTGAGCCTGAGCAATTGAAAGACTAAAAAGCGCTAATATGAATACTATTTTTTTCATGGTTTATTTTGTTAAAAGTTGAAGACTTCCATAGTTTGTAGCTACGGTTATTTTAGATTTTCCTTGTGCAATGTGATATCCTGTAAATGATTTTGAGGTATTTTTTTCATATTTATCGGTGTATTTAATACCCAATGCGTCTTTAAAAGAGCCATATTTTAATTCCACCTGAACATCAAAAGCATAATCTGGAGTACAAGTTATTTTAGAGTTGGTGTAATTTCCATCTATTGAAATTGCATTTGTATTTTTATTTGCCCCTAACTGAATATCGCTATAATTTGATTTTATGGTTGTTGAAATTCCAACATCACCAAGTTTTAAAGTAAGATAGTTTCCGTTTATTACTGATTTGGAAACCGCTGTTGTTTTTACTTTTGTGTAATTAGAAGTTATATTTAAACTTCCAACAGATTGAAAATCAAATGTATTATAATTTCCATCAATGTTAATTTGATTTCCTTTTTGAATTTCCACTTCTGAATATTGACTGTTTAAATTCAATTTATCAACACTAGTAATAGTTGAGTTCTGTGAATATGCAATTATAATATTGTTTAATTTGCCGTTCAACTGGCCTAAAAACAAACTCCCATATTTACAATTGATGCCCAAGTTTCCGTTTAATTTATCAATTGAAATGTTACCATATTTATTATGTAAATCAACGTTTCCGTTTTTAGGAATTTTTACTACATAATTAATTTCGTAGCTAATGTTGTTGTTGCCTTGCCAATTTTTTCCGTTTATTTCGGTAATTGCTCCCACTTTATTTGATGTTGCCGCAAAAGTTATATCAATATCGTTTAAGCGATCAGTAACTTTTTTTTCGTTATTTCCCGAAACTTTAATTTGAACTTGAATAGAAATTTTATTCTCGTCCCATAAATATACATTTACATTTCCGTAGGAATTTGTAACACTTAAAAGCGCATCGTTGTTAACTTCAAAAGTTTTTGAAATAGTTTTTTCTTTATTAAAAGCTTTCTTTTCATCCGAAGCTAATACTACCGAAGGAATCAAAATTAAAAGCAGTAAGAGTTTAAATATATTTTTCATTAGTATTGGTTTTAAAATTATTAATCTGTTCTACTTGTTCTAACACGGTTTTAATAAATGAAATTCGAGTTTGCATATTTGTAATCATTGCAAATACAATTTGTTTGTTTTCTCCGTTTTTAACAATTTCATTTTTTAGCGATTCGTAATCTTTTTCAAGCGTTTCCATTTCTTTCAACGCATCATTTATAAGAATTGCAGTTTCAGGATTTTCTTGTTGCTGCAAACTTTTTAATTCAGAATTAATTACAGATGAAAAATAATCGTGAGTTTCTTGAACTTGCGGAGAAAAAACAACTTTGGGTTGAGAGCTAAAGTCATTGAAATACATAATTCCAAAACCCAACACAACGGAAGCAGCTATAGCAATTGGAAGCCAAGTTTTCTTCTTCTTCTTTGGCGCTTGAGATTTAAGTTGCGACAAAAAACGATTTTCGTGACCTTCGTTTGGAGTTTCAAAATCCCAATTAGTATGTTTTTCAAAAAGTTGGTTCATATTATTTTCCATTATCATTTAGTTTTTTTCTTAAACTTTCCTTTGCTCTGCTCATTGTTGTTCTACAATTTTCATTTGAGATATTTAAAATCGACGAAATTTCTTCTAAATCAAATCCTTCGATAAAAAACAAAGTCAATATAATTTTATAGTTTGATTTTAAGCTTTGCATTGTTTTTAATATTTGCTCTGCTTTTAATTCATTCCAAGAAACAATATCATTTTCATTTATGTCAACTGATTCATTAGTGTCATTTAAACTTTCAAATTGAAATTGATTCGCTTTTTTTAATTCGTTAATACTAGTATTAATAACAATTTTTTTCAACCAAGCTCCAAAAGTTACCTTTCCGCTATAAGAATCTAATTTAGTAAAAGCTTTTAAAAAGCTATCCTGCATTATTTCTTCTGCCAATGTTTTATCTGTAACAATTCTAAAAGCCACATTAAACATTGCACTACAATACATATTATAGAGTGCGAGTTGTGCTTTTTGATTATTTTCTTTGCACTGTTGCAACAGAATTGCTATTTCAAAATTTTGGCTTTTCAAGTTGGTTATCAGATTAATCTATTCTAAAGACAATTGCTTTTTGTAATTGTTACAGTTTTATAATTTTATTTTTATAAAAATAAAAAATCCGAATCTTAATTCGGATTTTTAGTGCTATAATGTGTGTTTATTTTACTTAAAATAACTAAACGTTTCGTTATTTTCAATTTTCAACAAACTTTCGTAAATCAATTTAATAACATTTTCTACGTCGTCGCGGTGTACCATTTCTACTGTGGTGTGCATATAACGCAACGGTAACGAAATCAAAGCCGAGGCAACTCCACCATTGCTATACGCAAAAGCATCGGTATCGGTTCCCGTAACACGAGAAGTTGCATGGCGTTGGAAAGGTATTTTGTTTTCCACAGCGGTGTCAACAATCATTTCACGTAACACGTTTTGTGTCGCAGGAGCATACGCAATAACCGGTCCGCGTCCCATTTTTAAATCACCTTCAATTTTTTTGTCAATCATTGGGGTAGTAGTATCGTGGCAAACATCGGTTACTATGGCAACGTTTGGTTTAATGCGTTGGGTAATCATTTCGGCACCACGCAAACCAATTTCCTCTTGCACAGAGTTCACAATGTACAATCCAAAAGGTAATTTCTTTTTGTTTTCATGTAATAAACGCGCAACTTCGGCAATCATAAAACCACCCATGCGGTTATCAATGGCTCTACAAACAAATTTATCGTGGTTTAAAACCTCAAAAGTATCAGGATACGTAATTACGCAACCTACATGAACGCCTAAAGCTTCAATTTCTGCTTTAGTAGAACAACCACAATCAATAAAAATATTTTCAATTTTTGCCGTTTCTTCTGCTTTTCCGCCTTTTCCTCTAGTATGAATCGCTGGCCAACCAAAAACACCACGCACAATACCTTTCTTCGTATGAATGTTCACGCGCTTCGATGGCGCAATCTGATGATCCGAACCTCCGTTTCTTATCACGTAGATTAATCCATCATCGGTAATATAATTCACATACCATGAAATTTCATCGGCATGACCTTCAATCACTACTTTATATGGAGCGTCTGGATTAATAACTCCCACAGCACTTCCATATGTATCAGTAATAAAGGTATCAACATACGGTTTTAAATACTCCATCCATATTTTTTGTCCTTCAGATTCATAACCTGTTGGAGAAGCATTATTCAGGTAATTTTCCAAAAAAGTCATCGACGACTTCTTTAATATCGATTTTGTAGCCATAATCTTTTCTAATTTTTTGCTAAATTATAAATAAGAAATAAAAGTTAGGTATAAATTCAATAAATTTGGTTTACTTTTTGCTATGATTTTAAAAGTATAAAAACAAATACCATGTATAAGTTAATTTTTAGTAGTGTATTCTTTTTTTTAGCTACAACTTTTTCTTTTTCTCAAACAGAGTCCGATACCATAAAAATGACGGCACAAGATTCTTCCATTATATATTCTATAGAATTACGTGAAATTATTTTTACTCCAGACAATGTGTATTCCATGGATGAAGATAAAAAAGCCAAGTTAATATTAAAGAGAAGAATCTTTAAAGTATATCCGTATGCTAAAATGACGGCCGATAAATTAACGCAGCTAAATGCTACCATGGCTAAATTAAAAACCAATCGCGAAAAAAAGAAATACTTTAAAATAGTAGAAAAATACCTAGAGGAAGAATTCGAGCCTCGTTTAAAAAAGCTATCCCGTAAAGACGGTCAAATCTTAGTAAAGCTAATTTACCGCCAAACCGGAAACACTACTTTCGATTTAATAAAGGAGTATAAAAGTGGATGGAAGGCTTTTTGGGCAAATTCAACGGCTTATTTATTCGATATTAATTTAAAAACCCAATACAAACCATACGATGTAAAAGAAGATTACCAAATAGAAGGAATCTTAAATGCGGCATTCAATCAAAAGCAATTATCCAAACAGGAATCCGCAAAGCCTATCGATTTTGATAAGCTAAATGACCATTGGATTACTAAAATTAAAACCAAACCTAGCACAGAAGCTAAGAAGTAATTTTTTTTGAAGCACACATTTTACATTCCATAAAACTTTTAGTCCCGCTGTCCGTTATAATTTTTTTTACCTTGTCAA
>NZ_WIBH01000018.1:0-15261 GCF_009495795.1 Flavobacterium sp. LMO6
CTTATTCTTGGGCTCCACCTGGTGGAACTGCTGCAACCGCTTCGGGACTATCAGCAGGTACTTATATTGTAACTGTTACCGATGCGAATTCTTGTACAGCTACACAAAGTTTTACAATTACAGAGCCTACTGCTTTGATCGCATCGATTGGTTCAACAACAGATGTTTCTTGTGTAGGCTCTTCAGATGGTTCAGCAACTGTTAGTGTAACAGGAGGAACAGCAGGATATACTTATTCATGGGCTCCTTCAGGTGGTTCAAATGCTACTGCAACAGGCTTAATGGACGGAATATATGTTGTTACTGTTACAGATGTAAACGGATGTACAACTACTCAATCGTTCACAATTGGAACAATAGTGGATGTTACTAATCCTACTATATCAGCACCAGCAGCAATTAACACTACAACTAATTCAGGTTGTACTGCTACAGGGGTTACTTTAGGAACACCAATAACTGCAGATAACTGTACAGTAGCAAGTGTGACTAACAATGCGCCATTAGCTTTTCCAATAGGAAACACAACAGTAACATGGACAGTAACAGATGGTTTAGGAAATACTGCAACAGCTACTCAAGTAGTAACAGTTCAAGATACTACTTTGCCAACAGTTATTACCCAGCCTTTAACGGTTACTTTAGATGCTTCTGGAGAAGCAAGTATAACTGCTTCTCAAATAGACAATGGTTCAACGGATAACTGTACAATTGCAAGTATTACAATAGATATCGAGAACTTTAATTGTGATAACTTAGGTGCTAACACAGTGACATTAACGGTAACAGATATTTATGGAAATATTGCGACACAAACTGCAATTGTAACGGTAATATCTACTGATGGAGATAATGATAATGATGGCATTAAAGATAATTGTGATGATGATGATGATAATGATGGAGTAATTGACATTGATGATAATTGTCCTTTAACTTATAATCCTGATCAAGCAGATAATGATAATGATGGTTTTGGAGATGTATGTGATGATGATGATGATAATGATGGAATTGATGATGTGGATGATAACTGTCAATTAACTTATAACCCATATCAAGAAGATAGAGATAATGACGGCTTAGGAGATGTTTGTGATACAATTGAAATAAATGTAGCAGAAGCAATTACTCCAAATGGTGATGGTATAAATGATACGTGGATGATTTACAATATTGAAAACCACCCAAACAATTATATACGTGTTTTCAACCGTTGGGGAGATTTAGTGTTTGAGGCTAGAAACTACCAAAATGATTGGGATGGACATTTTAAAAGTAAATCAGAATCGTTACCTGATGGAGCATCTTATTATTACCAAATTGACTTGGACGGTAATGGAACAATTGAACATGATGGATGGATCTATATCACAAGATAATAATCATATTACAATAAGTAAATAACTTTAAGAATGAAAAAAAATCAAAATATAATGTTAGTACTACTGCTTTTAATAAGCAGTAGTGTACTAGCACAACAAGAGAGTATGATTACTTTTTACAGAAATCATTTAAACTTAGTCAATCCAGCCTTTGTAGGAGTTGAAGGAAAAACAAGTATTCAATCTACTATTAGAAAACAATGGACTGGTGTAAAAGATGCACCAGAAACCCAAGCTGTTTCTTTTATGACACCTTTAGGGAATAAAAAATTCTCAATAGGACTATCTTTTGTTCATGATAAAGTATTTATTGAAACACAACAATTTGTTGCAGTAGACTTTGCTTATGATGTTAAATTAACAGAAAAGTTAAACTTATTCATGGGTTTAAAAGTTGGTGGCAATAATTATCAAGTTAATACAAGTGGGTTAGAAACCTATAACTTATTATTAGATCCAAGTTTACAACCTATCTCAAGGTTTAACCCTAATATTGGAATGGGATTCTATTTAAAACATGATAAGTATTATGTTTCTTTATCTACACCAAAAATGTTAGATACAGAACGAGCTAAAAATGAAGATGGTTATGCAGCTGCTTCAACAGATAGAGCACATTATTATTTATCAGGAGGATATGATATTGAAGTAAGTCCAACTATTGACTTATTGCCGTCTGTAATGATACGTTATGTAAATGGAGCACCTTTTTCAACTGATTTTACAGCTACAACTATATTTAATGAAAAATTTGATCTTGGGGTAACCTATAGAACTGATAATTCGTTAGCCGGAATGGTTAAATTTACAATAAGTAAAAGATTACAATTAGGTTTTGCATATGAATACATGATGCAAAGACAATTGTTAGCAAGAGCCAATAATACTAATGAATTTTATCTGAAATTTACTCTTTAAATTGATTAATATTATAAAATTTTTTCATTATTTGTAGAAAAAAATAAAACCCGTCTCAATTTAATTTGAGGCGGGTTTTGCAATTTTTTGAAAAAAAAATCATTACGTAATGTCAGTAAGCAATTATAATATATTTTTAAATTAATTTTTGGATTTAAATTGAAAAAATATCAGTTTAGTATTTTTTTTTAATAAAATGCATTTAAACTAATATGTGTTATTTTAAACAATAATTTATATCTTTTTTAATAATAAATTATTAAAAATAGACTAAAAATCCATATTTAATGGAGAAAACCATTGAAATCAGTTAAAATCAATTAGCATCAGTAAAAATCAGTAAATATCAATTTTCACTGATTTTTAAAAAAATAAATTTAAACTAATTTTTTAGTTTTATTTTCTTTTTCATATTGGTATAAATTGTATACAACAAAACCTATTGATAACGTTGCTAAACCTCCTAACAACAAGTAACTTATAATTTTGTTTTTCTCTTTTTCTTTTGGTGTTGGAATTTAGCCTAATTCATAGGCTAATTCATCTGGTAGTAACATGTTTTGTATTGAAGTTAGTTTTATTTCTTTCATTTTAATTTATTTAGTAAATTACTATTAATTTCTTCTCTTTATCTAATGAAAAAACAATGTCCTTTATCTGATAGGTTAGTTTGTTATATCCTTTTATATTGTAAATTTTAAAACTTGGCAGAAAATTTATATTAAATCCAAGTTTTTCATATTTATAAAACGACTCTTCTAAAATACCTGCATCTTTATGCATTTTTAATAGTTTATAGTTTTCAGAAAGTCCTTTAGCATGTGCTGTAAATTCTTTGTTTTCTTCTAAACGTCTTGTATAACCATAATGACTTCTACAATAGTCACTGCAATATTCTCTTTTCAAAGATTTATATTCAAGTATCTCTTGTTCACATTCTAGGTTTTTACAAATCTTCTTTGGCTTTTTCATTGGCATCTTCTTTAGTTTTTTTACAAATGTATTAATAATATTTTATATTACATTATTGTTATTTAAATTATTATTAATACATTTGTAAAACTTAAAAAAACAACTATGGAATTATATGAATTTTATCCAAAAATTTTTGAGAAGAAAATACCATTAAACTTACTGGATATTACTTCAAGAAATTACTCAAATTGGAAGAAAGAAAATCTTCTTTATAATACAAAAAAATTAAACAAAGAAGACGATGAAAAAAGAGAAAGAGTTTTACTTAATGTTTTTGATGCTTTGTGGCTATCTATTGTTAAAGAACTAAAAAAATTTAATGTTGATTTTAATACCATAAGACAAGTAAAAGATGTATTGTATTCCAACCTTGAATTTGATCAAGAAAAAATAGATACTTTAACAAAAAACGAGTTTGTTAATTCTATACTTCAAAAAACGCCAGAAGAATATCATCAAGTTATTAAACAGCTTCTTGTAGATGGTAGTTTATTTAAAATGATAGATTCTATTGTTGACGAAAAAAACGTAATCTTATTTAAAAACATTGGAAATATTTTATTTCAAATTTTAGTACAAAAAGTTGCTATTTCTATGATTATAACAAAAGAGGATGATTTTGTAGAGGTTATTTTCTTTAAAAACGAAATGGATTTTCCCAATACAAGTAACATTAAAACTAATGAACGGATTTCAGATATTATGATTAATACTACCTACATAAATATTCCTTTAGTTCCTTTAGTTGGTAAGTTGTTTGAAAACACTGATTTTGATAAGTACAATTTTCATTATAATTTGTTTAATAAAAACGAAAGAAAGATTATCGAAGCATTAAATGATAATAACTGTAAAGAAATAAAAGTTACGAAACACAATAGTGGCGATATTACTTTAAATATTTCTTTTGAAAAAGAAGTAAAAAAAGCAGAAGCTAAAGAAATAAGAAAAATTTTAGGATTAAAACAATATGAGAAAATGGAGGTTGTTTTTAGAAATGACAGTCATTTAATTTTAAACAATACAAAGAAAGAAGTTCTTAAAAAATAACAAGCCCTAAGTAGCCCTTAGCGCCAAACAACCTAAAAGCAAAAAACAAGTACATCTTGCTTCTTTTGGCTCATAGAGGTACAATGGAATTTGAAAAAGCAAAACAAATTTTAAACAATGAAAAAGTAAATAAATACACTGACAATGAAATTAATGAAATAATACAAACATTAAATGTATTTGCAGAAGTATGGATTAGCAATGTATTAAAGACCAAAAAAAATGAAAAATGTAATTCTTTATGTAAGAGTCTCAACGGATGAACAAGCAGGTAGAGGTTATTCGCTTCGTGACCAAGAACAAAAGTTATTGACCTATTGTCAAAACAACAATTTAAATGTTTTGCATATTTTTAGAGAAGATTTTTCAGCCAAAACATTCAAGCGACCAGAATTTAAAAAATTATTGGAGTATTGCAAAAAGAACAAAAAAGAGGTACACCAAATGATTTTTATCAAATGGGACCGTTTTTCTAGAAATACTGCTGAGTCGTATCAAATGATAAGTGTTTTTAATCAGTTAGCAATTCAAGTAAATGCAATAGAACAACCTTTAGACCTAACAGTTCCAGAACAAGGATTAATGTTGGCCGTTTATCTTTCAATTCCAGAAGTAGAAAACCAGCGTCGTTCTTTAAACGTTATCTCAGGAATGAGAAGAGCATTTAAAGAAGGTCGATATGTTGGTAATGCTCCTAAAGGATATTCTAATGGAATAGATGCAAATAAAAAACCATTATTAGTTCCTAATGAGGATGCTAAGTATATTCAAGAAGGTTTTGAATTAATGGCTACGGGTTTATACAATCAAAAAGAAGTTTTTAATAAATTAAAATCTAAAGGTTTTAAAAGTAGTATGACAGCCATAGCATCTATTTTTAGAAATCATTTGTATTATGGAGGTGTTTTTATTAAAGGTTATAAAGAGGAAGAAGAAATGGTCGTAGAAGGTATTCATGAACCATTAATCACTAAAGTTCTTTTTCAAAAGGTACAAGATGTTATTAACAACAGAACTAAAAAGTACCATACAGCCCATAAAAAGATAAATGAAAAATTTCCACTGAAAGGATTTTTAAATTGTCCTTCTTGCAATACACCATTAACTGCAAGTACTTCTAAAGGAAGATCGAAACATTATACTTATTACCACTGTATAAGTCCTTGTAACGAAAGATATCGCATTGAAGATGTAGATTTGTGGTTTAGTGATTTTTTAAAGTCCATTACATTAGAAAAGCCTGTTCAAAAGTTATTTATCGAAATGATTAAAGAAACACTTGCAAAGCAACATGGTAAATCAGAACTTGGACCAAAACATTATGAGCAAGTGAAAAATATTGAAGAAAAAATAATACGATTACAAGATTTATATATTGAAGGTAATATTGAAAAATCAGAGTACAAAATAGCTAAAGAAAGATATACTAAAATTCATGAAGAATTAAAATCTAAGGAAGTTGACTTAAAAGATAAAAAAATCGTATTTGAAAACTTCGAAAAAGCAATTTTAAAACTTGAAACAATTGAAAATCAATATCATGAATCCTATATTGAAGGAAAAAGAAAAATAATTGGTTCGATATTTCCAAAAAAATTCCAATTTGAAAATAATAAAGTTCGAACCGCTGATATAAACCCATTATTTTTGAAAATTGCGAGTATTAACAGTGCTTCGCAAGGTATAAAAAAAAGGACAAATTCAAAAAAATTGAGTTTGTCCCGGATGGTGGGCGATGAGGGGTTCGAACCCCCGACCCCCTCGGTGTAAACGAGGTGCTCTGAACCAGCTGAGCTAATCGCCCCAATAAGTTGCTTTACTAGTACCGTAATGCGAGTGCAAATATACAAGGAATATTTATAATTGCAAGACTTTTTAAATAAAATTACACGATTTCTGCAACCACAAATGTACTACCGCCAATGTAAATAAAATCCGAATCTTTAGCCAAACTTAAGGCAGCATCATAAGCTTCTGAAACAGAATTAAATACATTTCCAATCAAATCAAAAGCAGAAGCCTTTTCTTTTAAAATTTGAGCATTCAATCCGCGTGAAATATTTGGCGAACAAAAATAATACTTTGCATTTTTTGGAAATAATGGCAATATTGCATCTAAATCTTTATCATCTACTACTCCTAAAACCATGTGAAGCGTTTCAAATGAATGTTGCTGAATTTGATTTAATACTATTTTTAATCCATGATTATTATGTGCTGTATCGCAAACGATAAAAGGTTGCTGTTGTAAAATTTGCCATCTACCAAGCAGCCCAGAATTTTGAACTACATTTTTTAATCCTAATTGAATATGCGCTTCTTCAATATTAAAATGCGATTGCAATAATTGAATAGTTTGAAGAACCGTTTTTTTATTCTGCTCTTGATAATCACCTAATAAAGCGCAATCATAAAGTACTTTAGGATTATCCTGAGCAAAATAAATCCTTGCATTTCCTGAATTTGATTTATCTAAAAAAACAGGTTTAGTTTCTTCATTATATTCTCCAATAACAACTGGCACTTCAAATTTAACAATACCCGCTTTTTCTGCGGCAATTTTAGCTAAAGTGGTTCCTAAAAATTGCGTATGATCTAAACCAATGTTTGTAATAACAGACACTAAAGGGTTTATAATATTGGTAGCGTCTAACCTACCTCCCATTCCAACTTCAATTACAGCAACATCAACTTGCTCTTTTGCAAAATAATCAAAGGCTAAGCCAACAGTCATTTCAAAAAAACTCAATTGATTAGTCTCAAAAAAACGAATATGATTTGAAACAAATTCAACCACAAAATCTTCAGAAATCATTTCACCATTGATTCTTATTCGCTCGCGAAAATCTTTTAAATGTGGTGATGTATACAACCCAACTTTATAACCTGCTTCTTGAAGAATAGATGCCAACATAGAGGAAGTTGACCCTTTACCATTTGTACCTGCTACATGAATCGATTTAAATTTAGTTTCTGGATGATTTAAATAATCAACTAACAATAAAGTATTGGTCAAATCTTTTTTATAAGCCAAAGCGCCTTGCATTTGAAACATTGGCAATTGCTGAAACATCCAATCTGTAGTTTCTTTGTAAGTCATTTTTAATTATTTGAAACGAATGGTTTAGGATTTCTTGTTGTCCATTATCCCGCTATCCATTACAATCAATGCTAGCGCATTGGATTTTCATTTCTATCGGGGTTAAAGAGTTAACTTTAGGATTTCTTGATTATTCTCCTACTTGAAAATTAACTACCACAAAACCTATTTGTGTATCAGGCGCCTTATCATCAGGCTGCCATTTAAAGGTTTTAGCAGTGGCAATTGCAGGGTTAACCAAACATGGATTCGTATTGGTTGTTCCTTGAGCTCTTTCAGCACGGATAACATTTCCTTGCTTGTTTACCCAAATCTTAACAACAACCTTACCCGATTCATTACAATCTTGAATTTTTTTACTATTTCCAGATAATTTTCTACCAGCCAATCCCCAACCCGTTCCATTTCCTGCTCCATTTCCATCACCAGAACCATTACCATAAAAACTATTGGCATATAAACTTCCATTAGGATTCCCTTTATCACCACCTTGGTCGTCGTCACCATGACCTGATTGACTGGTTCCGTCTTGTTTTGTACCTTTAATAATACTATTTAAGGCACTATTATTAGGCTTCACCGGCTTAGTATCAGTTGGTTTGGTTACAGGTTTAGGTTCCGAAGGTTTTACTACTGGTTTTTTAACCTCTTTTTTAGGTAAAGTAACAGGAGCTTCTTCATCTTGAGTTAAAACATCATCTTCTTCCACAGGAGTTGGCTCAGCCTTTACTTGATCTGGAGACATTTGAACAGGCTCAGTTGGTTGTATTTCTCCACTACCTGTATCGGTAGTTCCAAAATTAACAGCAATTCCGTTTTCAGGCGGAGGATCCATATAGGTTAATCCAAAAATTGTAAACAACAGAAAAAGTATCACAAAAATAACTGAAGTTACTGTGAATGACTTTTTTTCTTCTGGTGTTTCTAAAAATTTCATTTAAACTATTTAGGATTAACTGCAATAACCATTTTAATTTGATTTCTATAGGCAATTTCCATAACCTTTACCACTTTTTCATGTGGTACTGATTTTTCAGCTCTTAAAACAATAGCTTTATTTTCTGAATTCGCCATTATAGCCATCAACTGATTTTCTAAATCAGCTTCATTGATTTTATCTTTATCAATAAAAAAATTCAAATCTTTATCAATACTAACCGATGTGCTTTTGTTACTATCTGTTTTTCCTTTTGCTTTTGGCAATACTAAGTCTAATGCATTAGTAGTTACCATTGTAGAAGTTAGCATGAAAAATATCAACAACAAGAAAACAATGTCGGTCATAGACGACATATTAAATTCTGTTGAAACTTTATTTCTTGTTTTGCCTAACTTCATTATACTGGTTCATTTAATAAATCTAAGAAATCAACTGCATTAGCTTCCATTTGATTTACCACTTTATTCGTTTTTACCACTAAGTGATTATATCCTACATAAGCAATAATACCTACAACTAAACCAACAACCGTAGTGGTCATTGCAGTGTAAATTCCTTCGGCTAAAGCACCAACTTCAATTTGTCCACCACCACTTGCCATTTTATGAAAAGCAAGAATCATACCAAGAACAGTTCCTAAGAAACCAACCATTGGACCCGCTCCAGAAATTGTAGCTAACATGCTGGTGTTTTTTTCTAACTTATATAGTTCTAAGTTTCCTGCATTTTCAATAGCTGTATTGATATCTTCTAAAGGTTTTCCAATACGTGAAATTCCTTTTTCAATTAGTCTCGCTACAGGAGAATTAGTTTGAGCACACAACATTTTTGCGCCATCTATTTTTCCTGCCATAATATTAATTTTAATATTATTCATAAAACTAGCATCAATTTTAGAAGCTTTATTTATTGCCATAAGTCGCTCAAAATATAAAAAAAGCGCTGCAAAAAGCAATGTAAATAAAACAATCATTATTACCTGTCCGCCAATACCCCCACTGGTTAACAGACTCCAAATAGATAATGTTTGTTCGGTTGGCTGTGCATCTGCAGCAACTTGACTAGCCACAGCTAAACTATCAGCTTGAAGAAATAAACTCATAAATTGTTATTTTATATTAAAAACGTATATAAATCTTAAATATTGCTTAGTGAGAATTTAAAAGAAAATCTCTTAATATTACAAAAACGGCACTACCGGCTAAAAATCCTATTAATGCTAGTCCGCCTATTTTTTTAAGATACCAAAAGAAATCAATTTTTTCCATACCCATTGCAACAACACCAGCTGCAGAACCAATAATTAAAATACTTCCACCGGTACCGGCAGCATATGCAATAAAATGCCATGCTGGCTCATCCATACCAATTTGAAACATTCCAATACTAGCTGCAACTAATGGCACATTATCAATAATTGCAGATCCAGCACCTAACAATAAAACAACCAAATCGGAAATTTTTGTTGATGCATGTTCTGTACCCAAATAAGGTATATTTGCTTCAAGAGAGCCTGCAAAATCATACAACATTCCTAATGATTCTAAAGCTGCAACAGCCATTAAAATTCCTAAAAAGAAAAGCAAACTTGGCATTTCTATTTTAGACAATGATTTATGTAAAGGACTATGATGACTTCCATCATGATCGCCCATAGCTTTACCTACCTTAAATCTTCTATTGCTTAAAAACTCCGCAACAGCAGCAACAACAGCTAATGACAGCATCATTCCTACATAAGGAGGTAAATGAGTTAACGTTTTAAAAAGAGGTACAAATAATATACCACCTAACCCAAGATAAAACATAAGGGCACTATTTGTGTTCACATTATCTTCAACAATAATTTCCTCAATATTTCCTTTAAAAATAGATAATCTTGAAGCAATTAAAGTTGGCAAAGCATAACAAACAATAGAAGGTAATAATACATGAATAATTAATTGATTTGCTGAAACCTTATTTGCTATCCACAACATTGTTGTAGTTACATCTCCAATAGGAGACCAAGCTCCTCCTGCATTTGCGGCAATTACTATTAAACCAGCAAACCAAAGTCTAGTTTCTTTATCACTAACTATTTTCTGTAAAATTGTAATTAAAACTATAGTAGCTGTTAAATTATCTATAATTGCAGATAAAACAAAGGCTAAAGTTGAAAACAACCATAGCAATCTAACTTTACTTTTTGTTCTAATAAATGATTTAATTGTTGAAAATCCATCGAAATAATCTATGATCTCTACAATGGTCATAGCTCCCATTAAAAAGAATAAAATTTCTGCAGTTTTACCTAAATGATGAAGCAAAACACCCTCAACATGATGACTTTCTTTACCTATACCAGGTATAATTTCAAAAACATCTAGGTGATTAACAGCAATTAATGCCCATAAAATAGCCATCATTGCTAATGCAGGAATTAATTTATCTATTTTAAGAGAATGTTCCATAGCTATACCTAAATAACCAAGAACAAATATTACAACCAATAAGATTTCCATCTAAAAATTTATTTTAATTAAACAAGTTGTTTTAAAGCAATTTCAAATGCAGTAGCACTAATATTCTTTTTATCCGAATTTAATGCGTGGGCTTTTTGAATTGCAGTTTTAATTGTGTTTGAAGTGTCTGAGAAAATAGCTTCGTCAGTCATTTGCACTTTTTTCTCCATAAAATAAGCAAAAACTCTTGCCATTCCACAATTAGCAATAAAGTCAGGAATTAAACTTACTTTTTTATCTGTTTCTTCCATAATTGGTCCAAAGAAAATAGCCGTATCAGCAAAAGGTACATTTGCACCACTAGAAATTACTTCTAAACCAGAAGAAATCATACTGTCTATTTGATCTTTAGTTACTAATCTAGAAGCAGCACAAGGAGCAAATACTTGAGCACCCATAGACCAAATTTTATCATTAATTTCCGCAAAAGGAATCATGTTATTGGCTATCAATTTGTTTCCATCTTTGTTTAAAAACAACTCTTTAATTTCTTCAAATGAAAATCCATTTTCATTAATTAAACCTCCGTCTCTATCTATAATTCCCACAACTTTAGCTCCCATTTGCGCTAAATAAAAAGCTGCTGCAGATCCTACATTTCCGAAACCTTGTACAATTGCTTTCTTTCCTACAACACTTCCTCCGTAAATATCATAATAATGACGAACAGCTTCAGCCACTCCATAACCAGTAATCATGTCAGCAACTGTATACTTTCTATTTACATCTGGAGAGAAATTTGGATTTTCAATAACCTTAATGACACCTTGACGTAATTGTCCTATTCTATTAATTTTATCTGCTTCTGTTGGTCTAAAATGACCATTAAAAACACCTTCTTGCGGATGCCAAACACCACAATCTTCTGTCATCGGAATAACTTCGTGAATTTCATCTACATTTAAATCACCACCAGTTCCGTAATAATTTTTTAATAATGGAGAAACAGCTTTATACCATCTTTCTAAAACTCCTTTTTTTCTTGGGTCATTTGGATCAAAATTGATTCCTGATTTAGCTCCACCAATAGCCGGACCTGAAACAGAAAATTTAACTTCCATAGTTTTAGCTAACGAAAGTACTTCATTCATATCTAATCCTTTACGCATACGAGTTCCTCCACCAGCAGCGCCTCCTCTTAATGAATTAATCACTGTCCATCCTTCTGCATCAGTTTCTGGATCTTTCCAATTAAATACTATTTCTGGCTCTTTGTTTTCAAATTTTTGTAATAAATCTTTCATTGTGTTGGTTAAATTTTTTTGGTTTTACAAATATACATATTCTGTTTTAGCTCGGAAGCTAAAACTACATTTTTTAGTTTTTTATAACATTTAAATAAAGACAACTCCTGAAGAGTGATTTTCTTTTGCACCTGTTACAGAAGACAAAACATTAATTTCATTTCGCAATCGCAATACACCTAGAAATCCAAAAATAAGCGCTTCTTTAAATTGAATCGTTTTATCATCTGGAATTACAATGTTAGTTGTGGGCAAATAGTTACTTAATCTATCTGTCAAAAACCGATTATAAGCCCCTCCTCCTGTTATAAATAAACTAGCTTCTGATTTACAACAAATTTTAGCAACTTGAACAGCAATGTGTTCCACAAAAGTTCGAAGTTTATCTTTTACATCGATTTGGAAAGAATGCATTAATGGAAAAATTTCAGCATTAACAAATTCCATTCCGAGTGATTTTGGATAGGGTAAAGCATAAAACTCTAATCCGTTTAATTGTTTCAATAAATCCTTATTCACATTTCCTGACTTTGCTATACTCCCGGCATCATCATATGCAAATCCCAATTCATTTGCGTAAAAATTCAAAACAGTATTTACAGGCGAAATATCAAAAGCAATACGTTTTCCATTTTCATTAAAAGACACATTCGAAAATCCGCCTAAATTTAAACAATAATCATATTCCGAAAAAAGCAACTCATCTCCAATTGGAACCAATGGCGCGCCTTGACCTCCTAATTGTACATCTTGCACTCTAAAATCGCAAACAATAGTATGATTAACCAAATCACGAATCATTGGAAGATTTCCAATTTGAAGTGTAAATCCGTTTTGAGGTTGATGAAGTATCGTATGACCATGACTGCAAACGGCATCAATTTTTGTTAGATTATTTTTAGAAATAAAATCATTAATAATAGAAGCTAAAAGTTTTGTGTAAGCAACATTCAATTCTTCTAATTCAGAGGGATTGAAATGAATCGCATTTTTTAATTTGATAAGCCATTCTTCCGAATAAGAAATCGTTTCGGATTGGAAAATTTCGAAAGTCCAACGATTTGAATTATTGAATTTTATGTAAGCTAAATCGACTCCATCTAACGATGTACCAGACATAACACCTATAACGTTGTAGTTTTCTTTAAACATGGGTTAAAATTACAAATTGTTATTGAAAATTTGGTAATAAATATTTACATTTGGTACTTGAATTTAAAAAATTATCAAACATTACACCTAAATAATATGGATTTTAAATTAACCGAAGAACAATTAATGATTCAGCAAGCTGCTAGAGATTTTGCTCAAACAGAATTATTACCTGGAGTTATTGAAAGAGACGAACATTCAAAATTTCCAACCGAACAAGTAAAAATGATGGCCGAACTTGGTTTCATGGGTATGATGGTAGATCCAAAATACGGCGGAGCTGGTTTAGATAGCTTATCTTATGTTTTGGCAATGGAAGAAATTGCTAAAATAGATGCTTCTGCTGCAGTAATTATGTCTGTAAACAACTCATTAGTTTGTGCTGGTTTAGAAAAATATGGTTCAGAAGAACAAAAAGTAAAATATTTAACTCCATTAGCTAAAGGAGATGTAATTGGAGCTTTCTGTTTATCAGAACCAGAAGCAGGTTCAGATGCCACTTCACAAAGAACTACTGCTATTGATATGGGCGACCATTATTTAGTAAATGGAACAAAAAACTGGATTACGAATGGCGGAACAGCATCTACTTATTTAGTAATTGCACAAACTGATGCTTCAAAAGGACACAAAGGAATTAACGTTCTAATTGTAGAAAAAGGGATGCCAGGTTTTGAAGTAGGTCCAAAAGAAAAGAAAATGGGAATCCGTGGTTCTGATACACATACCTTATTATTTAATGATGTAAAAGTTCCAAAAGAAAATAGAATTGGTGAAGACGGTTTCGGATTTGCTTTCGCGATGTCAACATTAAACGGAGGTAGAATTGGAATTGCATCACAAGCTTTAGGAATTGCACAAGGTGCATATGAATTAGCGCTAAAATACTCTCAAGATCGTGTAGCTTTTGGAAAACCAATTTTCAATCACCAAGCCATTGCTTTCAAATTAGCCGATATGCATGTTAAAATTACATGTGCTAGATTGTTAATACACAAAGCAGCAACTGAAAAAGATAATGGTCAAGATATTGCACATTCTGGTGCGATGGCAAAACTATACGCTTCAGAAATTGCATTAGAAGTAGCAAATGAAGCTGTACAAATTCACGGTGGAAATGGTTATGTAAGTGAATACCACGTAGAACGTATGATGCGTGATTCTAAAATTACACAGATTTACGAAGGTACTTCAGAAATACAAAGAATTGTAATTTCGAGAGGTTTAGTAAAATAATCACACCTAAATTAATATAGAAATCCGACTTCACAAGAGTCGGATTTTTTATGGCGTTCCCAAAAGTGTCGGGCTTTCCACACTCGCTTTACTTATAACCCTTAGATATTTTAAGTAAGAGCTCAAACAAATGCTGCTATCCCTAACGCAGACTTGGATTTCAGTTAAATATTTATTGGAAAATAATTTATAAATTGATTAAAATTCACAAAACACGCAAAAGGATTCGCTTGTGAATTGGGTAAAAAATTGATAATTAAATTGTTAGTAAAATATAGTAGACAGTTACAAGTGCTTATAAAATTTATATTTATAGACTAAGTTATAAATCTACTAGTTCTAGTAATAAAACGACCCAAAATTAATTATTTTTAAAATGGAGAAAAATTTAGAAAATTTCATTATCTGTATTTCTATTAGTATAATATCATTATCAATTGGTATATATTATGTTAGAAAATATAAAGAAGAAAATTACAAACCCGAATATGGTGTTAAAAGAGATAGTAATTTAGATTATTACAAAGATGGATTCAAAATATTATCATACTATAGGTCTTATGCCTTAATATTTATTGGTGCTTTATTTTTTCTTTTTGCACTAACTGCACTCTTTAGAAAATAAGTTTGATATAATTATCATTATAACCACTCAAAAATCCTACATTAAAATAGGATTAGTTAACTAGTGCGCAAAAAGATAAACGGCATTGCTATATGATTCAGAAATGCCGTTTTTTTTAATAGTAAAAACAAT
>NZ_WIBH01000019.1:0-7369 GCF_009495795.1 Flavobacterium sp. LMO6
TTACAAATATAACAAAACATTCCATTCAGCAGCGGATTTTCCGTAGGAAAATCCGGAAATAGCCATTGAAGCAAACCGCTGTTGTGCATTCGGTTTTTTACCATTTCCAATTCAATTGATTTTCTAATTCAATATTAAGTTTTTTAGTTAAATTTAATAACTCCTTTTTAAGGAAATCTTGATTATCAATTTCAGTTTTCGGAATTATTATAACTTCAAGTGTAAATTTTATGAAAAAGTGTTGCTTTGTTTCTATTATTTTTTCAATTTCAGAAATATTAATTTTAGTTTGTTTTTCAATTCTATCAATATAAACATAATTATCTATAAATTCAACAGAAATTAATTCATTAATTTTTTTTCATAAACTTTAGATTCTCTTTTTAATCTATTAAAGTATATATTTTTAATTCGAAAAGGATTAACAGTCAAAACAAGAATTGCTCCGATTATAAATATTACAGCTCCAAATTTTTGATTACTAAAATATAGTATTAAAATAATTACAAGAAAAATAACAAACCAAGCTATTAAATTTTTAATTATTATTTTTCTTAAAGTATTATTTTCTTTGAAAAAATAAAGTTGCATTTGTAAGTAATCATTTTCCTTTAATTTATATTTCAAATTCATATTTTATTATTGAAATTATTTTTGATTTTTATGCGTTTCACGAAACTGATGCACAACGTTTTGCAGCTACCCGAAGGTGGCGATTTCGAAGCGATTCACTGTCAACCAAGCACAAACTTTGATAGAAGCACAAAGCTTGATTTAACCACTGAACCGCCACTTTTGGGTAGGTGCTGTTGTGCGTTCGTTATTCTTTTATCAATTTAAATGTTCTCAAATTATTTTCTTGATATAGTTGTAATATATAAACCCCTTTGTTTAGATATGTCAAATCAATGATTGAGTTATCAACTTCTCCTATTCTAATTAATTGTCCTTGTGAACTATATATTTTATAATTTAAATTGAAACTTTCTGTGCCTTTTAAATTTATATAAGAGGTTGTCGGATTTGGATAAACTAAAATATTGGAGTTTGATAATGTTTCGCTTATAGAAGTTAATGAATCATTGCCTTCAATCATATAAGTCCATACAGGTGCATAAATTGGCAAATTGTTATTCATTGGCGTATGTACGTCAACCACTACTGAGTTGTGAAATTTTGTGGGGTCATTTGCAGGAGTAAGTAATGTGTATAATTGATGAGAGTTGTTGTAGGGAATAGACGTTGTGTCAACTAATATTAAACTGCCAAAACTATTCATACCATAGTTAGCCCAAGTCGTTTGAATTTTATTAAAATCCACTGCTTCGTCATTTTGGTGGGTGAAACCATAATATTTGTTGTAAGGGGTTTGTCCATTCCAAGTTATCCAGTCAGCATTCCTGTTAAGCAATGTTATCCAATCCATAGCAGCAAACATTACAACTCTTTCAACTTGTTTTATTTTTGAGATAATTCCTGCGTGTCCACCGCCTTGAGAATGTCCACTTACTATTACTTTTTCCCAATTTATTTGACTTCCATTATAATATTGCCCCCAATTTTCTGTTGGATATGTGGTGTTTAAATACTCTAAAAGCTTCAAAGTTCTTCTTTCAATACAGTTGTTTGCATCTACGTTTACAGCTGAATGTCTGTCAATTCCGTCAAACACTTCTAATCTGGCTCTGCTGTGGCAAGTTGTGTCTGTCGTAGTTAAACAAATTTGATTAATTGCATCGTTATTTGGATAGGTTAAACCAATTGAATGATAACCAAGGTTAGCAGCGTGCTTCAGAATTTCTTGATAATTAAAAGGAACTGCTCCTGTCCCGGGAAAAAACAAGAATAATTTATTTTTCTGTGTAATACTTTGATTAGTATAAATAAAGTGGAAATTATTTGGTGTACCACTTAAGGGGTCGGCAGTATTTGGTTGAACCAAATGTTCAGTCTGTCCAAACAATAATGTTGGAAAGGTCAACATTAATATTGCGTATTTTATCTTTTTCATTGTTTCGATGTTTTTCTTTATAATGACGCACAACGTTTCTGCGGCTTGCTTTCAGTGGCGATGAACCAACACCAAGCCATTACAAATATAACAAAACATTCCATTCAGCAGCGGATTTTCCGTAGGAAAATCCGGAAGTAGCCATTGAAGCAAACCGCTGTTAGTGGCAGTATTTTTTTAATTTTGCTTCTCTAATAGAATCAAAACTTCGTTCATATTTAAATCCGTATTTTTTGTCTAAATCATTATAAGTTGAAATGTAAAATTCTTGAAAGGTACATTCTTTATAATTGTCAATTTTCTTTCCATTTATATCAGTTGTTTCTCCAAAAGTTCCTGTTCTTCCCCAATGGAAAATTCCAAGTTGATTTCTTGACGGTTCGTTTGGATTTTTTTCTAACGTCCATTCTTCATTAAAATCTCTTACGTCCATTTTTGGTAGTTTAGTTTTTTTTCCACTTTTGTCTACTAAATAGAATTCTTGATTAATAAATCCAAATTCTTGCTCATTTTTAAGAATTAGAATTCCATCATTTGGAATTTGATAAATTAATTTATTTTCAGTTTCCGTAAGTAATACTCCGCAATTAGATTTATATAAAATATTTACTTTTCCTCTGTAATCTTTTGGAATTAAAAAAACTTCAGGAGGCAAAGTATTAGACAAAGTCCACAAATATGTATAAATTGAGTAAAATACAATCGGAGATATTGTGCAAGCAATTTTCGTAATTAATTTAGTATTTGTTAGCCAGATTAAAATTATTCCAACAATCAATATGATTAAAGGTAAATAGTAGAAATATAAAGTATAAGGTGAAAGAGTTATGGATAGAGTTCCCAAAACAATTAATGTTATTCCAAATATTTTTATTTTTCTGTCTTTAATCACGATTTTTGATAATATTGCCACTAACGTTTCACGGCTTTGTTTCAGTGGCGTTGAACAAACATCAGGCCATTGCAAATATAACTAAACCATTAAATTAAACTAATGTACTACTGTAAATTTTCCCTAAAGTAGCCATTGAACAAAACCGATGTTGTAGGCTGTATTTTTATAGATATTTAATTGTTATTTTTTCGCAGTTACAAAAAATCTTTTTGCGGTTAATATATTTCTTTTCGCAATTGCTATATTTCTTAATGCGTATTAAATAAATCTAAATGAAGTATTGATATTTCTTTTTGATGTTTGAATAATTTTAAATAATGTTGAAATAATTCTAAATGATAACAGAATAAAACTTATTGTGGTAGCAATAAGTTTTATTGATGTTTCTTTATTTCTTTTTGTGGTAGCAAGAAATCTTTTATGATAGATTTATAACTTTATTTTTTTAAATTCTATCCCTTTTACTTGTGCAAATTGTGGGCTTGAAGCACCAAAAACTGATTTGATGTATTTTTTTACTTCGTTTGCGGTTTCTACTAATCCTGTACTACTAGAATATAATGTTTCGTTTCTTGCAATTCTGGAATTACTGATGTTAGTATATGCAGTGGCAACGGCTGTATTTTTTGCTGTTAGATTGGCAATTTTTGCTTGGATTGTAGCAACTTATAAATCGGTTTCGTTTGGTGTATAGCTTGATTCTGCTTCTAAAACCGAGTTTAAACCAGCTAAATGTTGAATGAGTTGGTCATATGATTGTTGACTTGTAGAAATGGTAGAAGGAGCAGGAGTGTTGGTATCGGTTTGAGTTTGCGTTGAAGACGCTTTTTTACCTTGCATTTTGCGATTAAATGTTTTGGCGTTGCCTATTGTTTCGGCAGTTGCATCGGTAGTTTGTAACGCATTAACTAAACGAGTTGAAAATGATTTTAAACCACTGAATGCGACTATACGTTCATTTACTTTATTGTTGTAGTTTGTGTTTTTTGCAATTACATCGGCTAAACTTGCATCGGCTGATGCTTTTAGCGCAATAAGTTGTGGAAGTTTTAAACTGTTTTTTGACGGATTGTAAGTTGCTCCATAGCCTGTAACAAATTCAATTAAATCTTGAAAGTTGGCTACATTTTTTGCATGACCTGTTTCTGAAGTAGATGCCATAGTTTTATTATTTTAAAGTTGTAAACCAAAAATAATAAAAATTCTAATACAAATAAAATAGCGACTTTCAATTTACTCGAAAGCCGCTATTGCTATAAACTGTGGTTGTAGGCTGTATTACAATTTCCTAACAAAAAACTCACCTATTGGCAGAAAAATAGGATTGTCTGACTCCCAAGGTTCTTTTGCTGCCGCAGAAATAGCTAACCATAATTGTAAGCCTTCTACACCATTAACCACTTTTTTTGCCATAAAAAACTGTGCACTTTTATTTGTAGTATCATCAGAAATATATCCCCTTAGCCACTTTTGATTTTGCAAACAATCTGGGCAATATCTAGGATTTCCATTAACGATCCATCTAGCTTGTACTCTTGCAGGATTGTCATCACTTGCCATTGGATCACTCAAAAAATTAACTTCTGTACCATTTGCAATATACTGGTAAGAACCTTTTAATAAATCGGTCCACCAAACATTATTATTTTCGGCTATTTTTTTTTGTAAAACTAATTTGAAATAAAAATCAGGACCATTGTATTCATAAGTACCTTCAAAATCATTTAAAACATTGTTAAAATCTTTATAATAAACATTTTCTTCTACACCACCACAATTTTCTAATGGTTTAGTTATTTGTCCATTTACAGTTGAAAATAGAATTAAAGCTACTATTTTGATTATATTTTTCATATTATAATATTATTAATTGTTACATGGTTTTTCTTCCAATTGATTTGTAGTGTTGTTTAACACCAATTCTTTCCATTGATTGTTTTGCAATTGAAAGAGCGAAATACCGTAATTACTAAACTTTTGTAGAAAAAATTGTGCCAAATTATTTTTGTTAGCAACATAATCCAATCCTAAAGATTCTTGTATTGCTTCAAGTCTTTTCTTTTCATTTGTTATGTTACGCCATTTAGAGCTGTTCCATTCATTTGCAACAGCTTGAGAAAGCAAACTAATATCTTTAACTTTTAAAGCATAGACATTGTAATCATTGAAATTTAGAGGATTAGGAGCCACAAGAATCATTGAAACTTCAGATTTTAAATCTTCTGTAACTTCGTTGTATGCATTAGCAAAAGTTCTTAGATCTTGCCATGAAAAAATACCAGAAGCTTCTTCTTGGTCTTTAGGGTGTAGATGTATGGATGAATACCAACGATTACCTATTTCTATAGCTACAGATGTTGGACCTCCATTTTTATAAGAAGCACTAAAATTTCCAAAAGCCGTATAAGCATCTGTAATAGTGTCATATTGTGGTACTTTTTCAAACGAATACGAAACTTCATTTTTTACACTTTGTTGGTGTTTAGTTACCAAGTCGTTTATGTAATAATTTAAATTTTGTTTATCGGTAGCTAATGCTTCATTTAAAGACACACAAGGCTTTTTTGTAGGTATACTTGTTGGTTCATCTACAATTGTTGTAATTGATCCCGTTACAGCACCAGTACTTGTGCCACCTGAACCAGTACCTGTTCCACTTCCACTACCGCCACCACCTAATGTATTACCACCAGAAGTATCTCCAGAACCTGAAGTATTACCATTACTTGTTGTATTTGGTACACAAGTATAATAGGGTGTTAATTCGTAGTATGGACCATTACTAGGATTATATTCCGGATAGCTGGGGTTTAAAAATTCACAGGATACTCCAGGCATATGTCCGTTAACACAAGCATGTGGTTCTAAAATATAATCTGTTTTAACAGTCCCATTACAATTTTGCGGGTATATTGGAGAACCACCTAAACCTGACGACCAAGATGTTCCACTACTAGTACCAGTTAAGGAAAGACTTCCACCACCACCTGCACCACCTGCATATAATTCACCATTAATTAAATCTAAATATTCTTGTAGCGTGTTGGCTCCGCTTGAATTTGTATTAGATTCTCTATAAGTAATTATTTCACCATCAAAAGGTTGGTCTTTATTTTCTAACCAATATGTTGTAGGAATGTATTTGGTAATAAAAAAAGATGAGTAACCATCAATTTCTTCAATCGTAATATTATATATGTTACTAGTAGTGTCGGGCGTTTTTAAATACATTGTGTAAGATGTATAGTTGCCTTGTGTAATTTCTTTAATGTCGCTTGTAACAATTTCAAACTCTGAAGTGCTTTCCGCTCTACTTTGTAAAGAACTATTTTTAGATGAAACCATAAACCTTTCTAAATCAGGTTTGTTTTTCATCTGTCTCATTTTTGAGTTGAACTTTTCTAATGAAATTTGCTTAATATTTATTTGCTTGTCTTGATTTTGTTGAATAGCATCTTCATACAAATCTTTTTCGCAAGCTATTATGGAAAATACAGCTGTTAAAAATAATAATAGTTGTTTGATTTTCATTGGTTTGTTCATTTGCGTTGTATTTAGTTAATAATTTTCGATTTAGTTGAGCAAATATATCCTACAACGTTTTGCGGCTTGCTCTCAGTGGCGTTGCACCAACACCAAGCCATTACAAATATAACAAAACAATCCATTCAGCAGCGGATTTTCCGCAGGAAAATCCGGAAGTAGCCATTGAAGCAAACCGTTGTTGTGTGTAGTGTTTATTTTAATTTCCAATTTTTTAAAACTTTAATAGTTTCTGAATTTGACAAAATTGAAGATTCATTAATATCTCCAGTTGCACAGAAATACATATGATTACCTAAACTGTCAGCTCTTCTAAAATCTTGTAATATTTTTAATTCTGTTGCTAATGTATCAATGCTATTATACCATTTTTTCATTCCAAAGTCATAAGTTCTGTCTAAGACTATTTTTTCATATTTTGACTTTGGATTTATAAAATATTCATTTTCAGCTTCTATTCTGTTTTTCCAAAGCCAAAAACTTTTAGTGTAGTATATTTTCTTCTCTTTAAGATAAGGTTTTAGTGTGTCTAGATTTTGATTTGACCAATGTTGACAAAATAATTTTTCGTTTTTTATTTGAAGAATGAATTTAGAAATTGATATTTCATTTTCAATATATTCAAAAGATTCAATACTGTCAAGTTTCCAATTGTCCTGAATTAGATTTAAACCTAATTCAGTTCTTTTTCCGTTCATTTCAGTACCATATGTATTTGGCAAAGAATTTGAAATATAATATACTAAAGTTGTATAAGTTAATATTATTAAAAGTGATAATGTAAATATTTTAAAATATCGTCTTTTCATATGCGGTTTTTTAACATTACACACAACGTTCTGCGGCTTGCTCTCAGTGGCGTTACACCAACACCAAGCCATTACAAATATAACAAAACATTCCATTCAGCAGCGGATTTT